>JAFQLA010000195.1 GCA_017396725.1 Oscillospiraceae bacterium | reverse complement strand
TGGGGTATCTTCCACGATGGAAAGACGCTGCCCGATCAGCTTATTAAAAAGCATGGACTTGCCCACGTTGGGGCGTCCCACAATGGCAACAACAGGTTTCATTCTTGTCGCTCCCTTCTCTTATAACTCAAAAATCGCGTCCGCAAGACTTTAGCCGTCCACTTCCACCACTGTTACCGGCCGCTTCAGTTCCCGTTCCGCATCTTCCACGCTGATATCGTCCAAAAATACATCTCCGCCGTGGCGCAGCATGTTGGCGGGGATCAAAATCCGCTCACCCAGTTCGCGTTTTTTCAGCTGCGCGATCAGATCCTGCCCCGTTACAAGGCCCGCGACATCAATCGTGTGACCGAAGAAATCGTTCCAGATCCCCACGACCTCTGCCGCAAGACCGGGGCACTTGCCCTTAGCCTGCTCCACAAGGTCGGTGATAAAGGGCTCTGCCGCCTTACCCGTGACAACAGTCACAGGCCGCGCCGCGGTATCGGCATCCACATCCTCCAGCGCGTACTCAAATTCATTGATGAGCGAGCGCAGCATGCCAACGCCGTTTTCCAGCTGCTGATATTCTTCGTAATATTCCTCTTCGGGAAGCGGTCTTCCTGCCTTGATGTAGAGTTCATCGGCGCAGAAAAAGCGGCGGGTACCGAATTTTTCAAGGCAGATAGCGCCGTACTCATCCACGATGTCGATGATCTCGGCTGCTTTTTCCGCCGTTACAGGCTGGATCTTTGCCAGCTTTTCACGGTATTTGGTAAGGCCCACCGGCACGATGGAGCAGCTGTTAAAGCCGATCTCCATGAGGTCTTCAATGGAGCGGCGCAGCTGATCGCCGTCATTCCAGCCGGGGCAGACCACGATCTGTCCGTTCATAGAGATGCCCGCCTTGCCGAAAGCGCGCATATGGGCAAGGCTCTTATCTGCATTCACATTTCCCAGCAGCACACGGCGCAGCGCGGGATCCGTTGCCTGCACGGAAACATTGATGGGGCTGATGCGAAGATCGATGATGCGCTGCACCTCACGCTCGGAGAGGTTGGTGAGGGTGATGTAGTTTCCCATAAGGAAACTCAATCTCGCGTCATCATCTTTAAAATAAAGAGTGTCCCGCATGCCGGGCGGCGTCTGATCCACGAAGCAGAAAAGGCAGTGGTTGGAACAGGGGCGGGGTTCATCCATAAGGTAGGAATCAAAATTGAGGCCCAGCTCTTCCCCCTCTTCCTTTCTCACCTTCAGCTCGCGCAGCTTGCCGTTAGGCTTTTCCAGATCCAGGATGAGCACGGGATCGTAGCAATAAAAGCGATAATCCAGCACATCCACGATCTCATGACCGTTGACCCGCAGCAGCTTTTCGCCCACTTTGATCCCCGCCTTTTCCGCAGGGGAACCCATATCCAGCGATGTGATAACAGTGCTCATATATCCGTGCCCTCCTTTCTTTTATCTCATCCTTACTATCATACCGCAAAAGGCGGTATTTTCGCAACAAAAAAGTAAGGAGGGAAGATAATTCTTCCCTCCTTATTAAGGTCAAAAGGATTACTTTGCAACTACAGACTTAACAACCTTAACCTCACGGCCGTTGTAAGTACCGCATTCCGGACACATTCTGTGAGGCAAACGCAATGCACCGCACTTGGGGCATGCTACGAGGCCGGGAACAGCCAGCTTCCAGTGAGAACTGCGTCTTTTATCTCTTCTTGCCTTAGATACTTTACCCTTAGGTACTGCCATGGTGACACCTCCTTGGTCAAAACTGCTTGAGCAGTATTTTTTATGATTTTATTACTTTTTTTCCAGAAGCTGAGCAAGGGACGCCCAACGTGGATCGATATCCGGTTTGCACCGGCATGGGCCATCGTTGAGGTTGGCGCCGCAGCGGAAGCACAGGCCCTTGCAATCTTCCGAGCATAAAGTTTTTGTATCCATACCAAGGATGAACACCGTTCTGGCCAGATCGGC
>JAFQLA010000194.1 GCA_017396725.1 Oscillospiraceae bacterium | reverse complement strand
CCTAAATACGGTTACGGCGCAGAGCTTCTGCGCTGGCTGCACCGCAAGTTCCCCGATTCTCCCTGCTACATGGATGAACATCTCATCACCGAGCTCCAGCGTACAGAGGGCCGCTTCTGGCACAAATCCCCTCCCGGCCGTATGGTCACCCTGGCTTCTCCCCTCAAGGGCGATGAGACAAAGGGTTTCCTCTTCATCAGCGATCCCCAGCTTTCCTCCGACTATGCCCGCAGCATCGTAGAGCATGTCCTTGCCAACAGCGGTTCCGTGGTCATCACCTCCTCTGAGCCCACGCACGCATACGGCGCGGCACTTCTGGAAAGCGGCAAGGCCACCCAGTTCGACTATCCCGTGCATTTTGATAAGCGCCTTTTCAAAACCCTGCTGGACAGCAACAGTTTCACCAAGGCCATTCCCTATCACACAGACGGGCTGAATAACGAAGATACCTATATCTTCTGATTTGCTTACAAAAAAGCTGACAAGGATCATTCCTTGTCAGCTTTTTTTACTGTCTGTATCCATCCAATGATCTGCCCCGACAGGATCACCGTCAAGAGCGAATAGCCGATGCGGCGCCACGGGATGTATGTAAGAGATAAAAGCAGTACCGTAAGGTCGGAGGCAAGATACACATACTGTATTTTTGTCTTCAGAACGCGGGAAAGGCTCATGGCAAGAGCGTCATCCCCCGTGGGCGCTCCACCTGCTCTCACGCAGATCCCAACGCCAACGCCCACAAAAACCGCTCCCGCAACAGCAGCCAGCAGCGGTTTTTCCGCCAGCTGCGGCCAAAGCGGCCGGAAGTTTTCCAAAATACCGTAAAAGGCAGAAAATCCGCCGGCAGATACCAGCGAATAGAGAAGGAATTTCCTGCCCAGCGTCCGCCAGCCAAAGGCATAGCAAAGAAGGTTTAATACAAAGCCCGAGATCGCAGGGGATATCCGCAGCCAGCGATCCAGCAGCAGTGTAAGGCCCAATACGCCTCCTTCGGTCACGCCTGAAACGGCATGCACCTCATAAAGGCCAAAAGCCAGCACCGCGCTTCCCAAAATCAATGCGGCACAGCGCGGTATCGTATCCTTTTCAAATGAAATGCGCCAATTCATTTTTCTTTCTTATCCTTTTTAGGGTGCTTTTTTCTGTAGCTTTCCTTCATATCCGTCAGCTTTTTCAGCGTCTTTTCATCATTGGGAAAAAGGCGCTTGAGAAGGAAAAGCGCAATGATCGCCGTAATAAGCTTTTCCGGCGTAAAGGGAAACCACAAAAACGCCATGTAGGCTCCCGCCACCACCGTGAGCCAGGAAATATCCAGATAAGTTCCCAGCGCAAAGGCGATATATGACCAGCCGTTGGTTATGATCCAGCCGATACCGAAGCAGAAAAGAAGTCTGGGGTTGAACACAAATTCCAACACGGTTTTTATAAAGTTTTTGATCTTCTCTTTGTCCATCTTCCTGCTCCACGCAATTTTATCTTTTTGCTCAGTATAGACTCCTTTTCCCCAAATTACAAGCCGCATACTTTTTCTCTCCCACGCCATACTATTTCCATCAATCGGCAACGGAGGTAATCTTCATGACGCAAAAACGAGTGGGGCCCCAGACTGTGGCGCTGTCGACCCCGCCTTCCGTGCTTGCCTATTCCAATATAGGCGGCAAAATGGAGAGCAAGGGCCCGCTGGCTCACACCTTTGATGAGCTTTCTCAGGACTCTTTTTTCGGCAAGAACACCTGGGAAAAAGCAGAAAGCCATATGCAGCGGCAAGTGCTGACCAAGGCACTGGAAAAAGCAAATCTCACGCCGCAGGAACTGAACTTTATCTTCGCAGGCGACCTTCTGAATCAGTGCATCAGCTCTGCCTTCAACCTGCGGGATTTCCCCATTCCTTTTTACGGGCTCTACGGTGCCTGCTCCACCATGGGAGAAGGGCTCTCCCTTGCCGCCATGCTCATTGACGGCGGGTTTGCCCCATATGCCGCCGCCCTTACTTCTTCTCATTTCTGCTCCGCCGAGCGGCAGTACCGCATGCCGCTTCCCTACGGCAGCCAGCGCACCCCTACCGCCCAATGGACTGCCACCGCCGCAGGCTGCTGCATCCTCAGTGCCCAAGGCCCGGGGCCCTATATCACCCATCTCACCTGCGGAAAAGTCATCGACCTTGGCATTTCAGATGTCAGCAACATGGGTGCCGCCATGGCTCCTGCCGCATATGATACTCTCAACGCCCATTTCCGCGCCACCCATACCTCTCCCGCGGATTACGATCTGATCGTCACAGGAGATCTGGGAAAACTGGGGCATGCCATTGTAACGGATTTTTTCCGCGCGGACGGCATCGATATGACAAAAAACTACACCGACTGCGGTCTGTTGCTCTACGATCTTAAAGCGCAGGATATGCATGCCGGCGGCAGCGGCTGCGGCTGCAGTGCCGCCGTTCTCAACGGCTACCTTTTGGACGGACTTCGCAGCGGAAAGTGGCAGCGGATCCTTTTTGCCCCCACAGGCGCCCTGCTTTCCACCACCTCCGCCTTTCAGGGCGAATCCATCCCTTCCATTTGCCATGCGGTGTGCATTTGCGCAGGAAAGTGAGGCCATATGGAATATCTAAACGCATTTCTCTGCGGCGGCGCTCTCTGCCTCATCGGTCAGATCCTTTTGGACCGAACCAAACTGACGCCCGCCCGCATTCTTACCGGCTACGTGGTAACCGGCGTGATCCTTGGCGCCCTTGGGATCTATGAGCCCATTGCAGAGTGGGGCGGCGCAGGCGCCACCGTGCCGCTGACAGGCTTTGGCTATAATCTGGCTAAAGGCGTGAAAGAAGCCGTAGCCCAAAGCGGCTGGCTGGGTGTATTCACCGGCGGCTTTACCGCAGGCGCCGGCGGTATTGCCGCGGCCGTTCTCTTCGCCCTTCTTTTCTCTCTTCTTTTTAAGGCCGGCGATAAACGCTGAGCCTATCTTGCAAGTTTCTCCCAAATACTCTATAATGCTACAGGATACAAACTCCTGAAAGAGAAAGGAGAGACTTATATGCTGGCCGGAACCTTGGCTTTGAAGCTTCTGCTTTTTATCGCGATCGGCTTTGCCGCAACAAAACTGAAAGTTGTTGCCGGTGATTTCAACAAACAATTTACCAAATTTCTTACCTCTATCATCCTCCCCTGCATGATCGTAAACTCCATGTACGGTATGAAGTATTCTCTGGAGGAACTGAAAAACTGCGGCTATCTTCTGCTGCTCTCTCTGGGTTTTCTTCTCATCGAGTTCATCATGGCGCAGATCGCCTTTCTGATTACCGGCAGAGAAGGCTCTTCCCGTATTCTGCGCTTCGGCATGATTTTTACCAACTTTTCCTTTATGGGCTTCCCCGTAGTGGAAGCACTGTACGGGAATCAGGGCATTTTCTATTTTGCCATTTTCCTTATCCCCATCCGCATTTTTTATTATTCCTCCGCAAAACCGCTTCTTTCCCCGCCCGCAGAAAACCCGGTAAAGGAAAGTGCGCTGACGGTGATCAAAAAGACGCTGAACCCCTCCATCGTCGCTGTTTTTGTAGGCGTCTTCTTCTATATAACGGGGATCCGTCTGCCGGATACCATTGAGTATGTGATGTCCTCTCTGGCCGCCACCTGCTCTCCTCTTGGCATGATGCTCTGCGGTATCACGCTGGGATATTACCCGCTGAAAAAACTGCTGCAGCCCCGTTATCTCCGCCTCACTCTGGTGCGCAACTTTTTTATTCCTGCAATTTTTTATGTTCTGGTCCGCCTTGTTTCCCTGCCTTATGATCTTGCCCAGATCGTGATCATCTGCGCCGCCCTTCCCGTCAGCACATTGATGGTAGCCTTCTGCGTACAGTACGATCCCGACCCCGAAGCCAATTTTGAAAGCGCAGGCAGTGTGTTTTATTCCACTTTGATCTCCATCGGTACCATCCCGCTGTGGTATAATCTGGCCAGCGTACTCTGAGCAAATACCCAAAGCCGCTTGGAAAATCCAAGCGGCTTTTCAATTTCCCGGGAAATACTATTGCAAATTCCTGGAAAAGAGATATAATATTTCAGGCGTCATTTTGTGTGATTTTTCACACTTTTCATACAACACTTTAAAAGGAGAATACCATGCCAAGCAAACAGGTTCCGGGCAAAAGCGCTGCCAGCCGCATTTACGGTACTGCCAAAGTGGGCGACCGCGGACAGATCGTTATTCCCAAAGAAGCGCGCACCCAGTTTCATATCAAGCCCGGGGACACTTTGCTGATCCTCGGCAACGATGCGCACGGTCTCATCGTTACCCGCCCTGAGGTCCTCAGCGATCTGGCAGAGCGTATTATTGAAGATATTGATCAGGAATAAGGAGATAGATATGAACACCAAATCCATGTACGAAAGTCTTGGGATCAGCGCCGAAGTATGGGAATTCGGCGAAAAGATCCTCGCTGACCTTAAAGATCGCTTCGAAAAGATCGACACGGTCGCTGAATATAACCAGTGCAAGGTTATTTCCGCCATGCAGAAGAACATGGTCAATGCCACCCATTTTGCCGCCACCACCGGTTACGGCTATGACGATATGGGCCGCGACAATCTTGAACGCGTCTATGCCGATGTTTTCCATACCGAAGCCGCGTTGGTCCGCCCTCAGATCACCTGCGGCACCCATGCCCTCACGGTGGCGCTTTCCGCTAACCTCCTTCCCGGTGACGAGCTTCTCAGCCCCGTTGGCCGCCCCTACGACACGCTGGAGGAAGTTATCGGCATCCGTGAATCCAAGTGCTCTCTGCGGGAATACGGCGTGAGCTATAACGAAGTGGCCCTCCTGCCGGACGGCACCTTTGACTATGACGGCATCCGCGCCGCCATCAACGAAAAGACCAAGCTCATCACCATCCAGCGTTCCAAAGGCTATGCTACCCGCCCCTCCTTCTCCGTCAAGCAGATTGGTGAACTGGTTGCCTTCTGTAAAGAATGCAAGCCGGGCATTATCTGCATGGTGGATAACTGCTACGGTGAATTTGTGGAAGAACTGGAACCCAGCGATCTGGGCGCCGATATGGTGGTAGGCAGTCTCATCAAGAATCCCGGCGGCGGTCTTGCCCCCATCGGCGGCTATATCTGCGGCACCAAGGAATGCGTAGAGCGCTGCGCTTACCGTCTCAGCGCCCCCGGCCTCGGTCAGGAAGTGGGTGCCAACCTCGGTCTCCTCCCCTCCTTCTATCAGGGCCTGTTCCTCGCCCCCACTGTGGTATCCGGCGCGCTGAAGGGCGCGATCTTCGCTGCCAACATCTACGAAAAGCTGGGCTTCCGTGTGATCCCCAACAGCACCGAATCCCGCCACGATATCATTCAGGCCGTGGAACTGGGCAGCGAAGCCGGCATGATCGCCTTCTGCAAGGGTATCCAGATGGCAGCTCCCGTGGACAGCTATGTTACTCCCGTAACCTGGCCCATGCCCGGTTACGATTCCAATGTCATTATGGCAGCCGGTGCCTTTGTGCAGGGTTCCTCTATCGAACTCTCCGCTGACGGCCCCATCCGTCCTCCCTATGCCGTCTATTTTCAGGGCGGCCTCACCTGGTATCACGCAAAGCTCGGCATTCTCATGAGTTTGCAGCAAATGGTAAATGCCGATCTTGTAAAACTGAATTAACTTAAAGGAAAATACTTATCATGCAGCTCCGGCTTTCTGTTAACCCCCTCATCTGCCGGAGCAACAGCAGCCTCCTGCCGGGATCGGGTACCGGAAGAAAAAAGGCAAGCATATGCATCCGAAGATGATCACGGTCATTTTCGATCTTTAAAAACCGCTTGGGACGGAGCGGAAAACCTCTGCTCCGTCCCCTTTTTCAACGCAAAAATTTTTCTTGATTTCCTCAAAAAAACGATTGACAAACATAGTTCTTTTTGTTATGATAATCGGGCAGTCGATTTTTAGGGTTAAAAATGCGGGTGTGCTGGAATAGGCAGACAGGCAAGCTTGAGGTGCTTGTGTTCGTAAGGGCGTGTGGGTTCAAGTCCCACCATCCGCACCACCTTTTTTAAGGTCAGCTGTGTTGAATAAAGAGATGCGCGAGTGGTGGAATTGGCAGACTCGCTAGATTCAGGTTCTAGTGCTCATTACGGGCGTGCGGGTTCAAGTCCCGCCT
>JAFQLA010000193.1 GCA_017396725.1 Oscillospiraceae bacterium | reverse complement strand
GGCAAGACCGGCCGCGTCTATGGCGATCTTATGAGCCTGCTTACCACCATGAAGGGTCTGCCCCTCGCCTACAATAAGGATATGCAGGAAGATAAGGAACCCGTTTTCGACGCTATCGACACCGTGGAAATGTGCGTTCCCGTATTCACCGCCATGATCGATACCATGCGTGTGCTGCCCGAAAACATGCGCAAGGCTGCCGGCAAGGGTTTCATCAACGCCACCGACTGCGCCGACTATCTCACCAAGAAAGGCATGCCCTTCCGTGATGCCTATACCGTGACCGGCCGTCTGGTCGCCGCCTGCACCGCCCAGGGCAAGACTCTGGAAGACCTGACTCTTGACGAGCTCAAGGCCGCCTCCGACCTCTTCGCAGAGGATATTTACGAGGCTATCAAGCTGGAAAACTGCATGGCGCTTCGCGCAAGCCACGGCGGTCCCGCCGTGAAGGAAACCACCCGTCAGATCGCGGATGTGGAAGCTTTCATCGCCAAGCGCTCCTAATACCAAAGAAAGGGTAAAATACTATGACTAACCACACTCACTTCCTCAAGCTTCTGGACTTCACTCCCGCTGAAATTCAGGAATTTATCGATACCGCAGCTGATTTCAAGGCTAAGAAAAAGGCCGGCATTCCCCACAGAATTCTGGAAGGCAAGAATGTTGCCCTGATCTTCGAAAAGACCTCCACCCGTACCCGCTGCGCTTTCGAAGTAGCCTGCTACGACCTGGGCATGGGCTGCACCTATCTCGATCCCTCCGGCTCCCAGATCGGCAAGAAGGAATCCATCGCTGATACCGCAGGCGTTCTGGGCCGCATGTATGACGGCATCGAATACCGCGGCTTCGGTCAGGAGATCGTGGAAGAACTGGCCCGCCACGCAGGCGTTCCCGTATTCAACGGTCTTACCAACGAGTTCCATCCCACGCAGATCCTGGCAGACTTTTTGACCATTCAGGAAAAGTTCGGCCACCTCAAGGGCATCACTCTCGTTTACATGGGTGACGCTCGCTTCAACATGGGCAACTCCCTCATGGTAGGCTGCGCCAAGATGGGCATGAACTTTGTAGCCTGCACTTCCGCCAAGTATTTCCCCGATGCTGAACTGGTTGCTCAGTGCCAGGAAATCGCCAAGGAAACCGGCGCTACCCTCAAGTTCTGCGAAGATCCTATGGAAGGCACCAAGGGCGCCGATGTTATCTATACCGATGTTTGGGTCTCCATGGGTGAACCCGACTCCGTATGGGCAGAACGCATCAAGGAACTCCATCCCTATCAGGTAAACAAGGCTCTTATGGATAACGCCGGTCCTCAGTGCATCTTCATGCATTGCCTGCCCGCTTTCCACGATCTCAACACCACCATCGGCAAGGATGTCGGCGCCAAGTTCGGCATCACCGAAATGGAAGTTACCGACGAAGTCTTCCAGAGCGAGCGCTCCGTAGTCTTTGACGAAGCTGAAAACCGCATGCACACCATCAAGGCCGTTATGGCTCTTCTGATGAAGTGATGCACCTTAACTCTTGCCATTTCTCTTCTCATACTTGACTGCACGAAGGCAGGGCTTTTGCCCTGTCTTTGTGCATATGTGATGCTCAAAAAAAGCCACGGCAGCTTCTGCGTGCCGTGGCTTTTCTTTTACCGATACCGTTTTGCTATAAAGGCTGAGCTTACCCAGCAAAGAAGCGTGAATGCCGTCAGGACCAGCAGCAATACCCACGCTGTCTGATAGGAGCCCGAAAGGTCATAAATAGATGCCACCGTCAGCGATCCCAGGGAAAGACCGATCTGGGAAAAACTGTTGGCAATGCCGTAGGCACGGCTGTAGTGTTCTTTTCCGAAAACCTCTGCCGTGATCAGCGGAGGCGTCACTGTACCGATAGCATTTCCCAAACCAAAGACCAGCGCCATTGCATAAAGCATGACGGTACCGTTGCCGGAGAGCATAATAAACACAAAAGACAGAGCAAAAAGCGTGCAGGCGTAAACAGCACCTGTTACCACACCAAAGCGGTCATTGATCCACCCTAAGATCAGCTTGCCGCCAATACTGATAGAAGAGTACAGCGATATGATCACCGCCTGCACAGCAGCGCCATGGGATTCCTGAATGGCAGGCGGGAAATGCCCCAACGCGCCTGCGTTGATGATGCCGTTAGCCAGCATTCCCGCAAGCAGCACCCAGAAAAAGAACTTCCCCTGGGCCTCTCGGAAAGAAATACGCAAGCCGCCTTCGCCCTTCCCTGCCGTCGCACCGCTTTTTGGGGCAGCCTCCTGGGCTCCAAGGGGCAAAAGCCCCACATCTTC
>JAFQLA010000192.1 GCA_017396725.1 Oscillospiraceae bacterium | reverse complement strand
GGGGCCACCCGTTTCCATACCCGCTCACAGGTATCGTACTGCTGCGCGATCAACATATCATCTTCCATCCGACTACTCCTTTCCTGTCCGTGGGATATTCTATGCCGGACGCCTTGTTCCCTTTGCCTGCAAATTCCCGGAAAGTGTGACCTTATTGCATCCTTTGGGGTAGTATAATGAAATCATGACAGCGGATGCAGCGATTTTCGCGCAATACTTCGTCAAAAACTTCTCTTTTTGAAGTGCTTTGCAGTTTTGCGCCAGAGATTTTTTCTCACACCGCTGCTTTGAGGACGCAGGAATACTTTGTGTCTTAAAAGCAAGGTGCGGGGAAAAAGATCCGCGCAAAACCAAATTCTTTCTTACGGAACGCCGCCCAAGACAGTTTCCTTTTTCCTTTGCCTTTGGATTGATTTTTTTGAAAAAATCTGGTAAACTAATTGTGTTTTTGTGTGGTCATTATAGCGAAGTTGCATTTATCACATATTTGTCGCAAATGCAACTAACTATTTCCGCATGATGCACTATAATGAAGCTGCGAAGATAAGAAAGATACAATCTTCCAAAGGAGATGACTCCAATGCTGGAACTTAAAAATATTTGTTATACCGTTGACTCCCCCGAGGGTCCTCTGGAAATTCTCAAAAATGTTTCCCTGACCATTGATGAGGGTAAGCTGGTTGTCTTCACCGGCCCCAACGGCGGCGGCAAGACCACCCTTGCCAAGGTCATCATGGGTCTTGTGACGCCGACCTCCGGTCAGATCCTCTACAACGGCGAGGACATCACCGGCCTTGACATTACCGAGCGCGCCCGCCGCGGCATCAGCTACGGTTTTCAGCAGCCGCCCCGCTTTAAGGGCATCACCGTGCACGACCTTCTGCTTCTTGCCTCCGGCAATGAGAAGCTGAGCAAGGATCAGTGCTGCCAGTATCTCACCAAGGTGGGTCTGTGCGCCAACGACTATCTTGACCGCGAGGTGGACGTGTCCCTCTCCGGCGGCGAGGTCAAGCGCATCGAGATTGCAACGCTTCTCGCCCGCAACAGCTCCCTCATGATCTTTGACGAGCCCGAGGCCGGCATCGACCTTTGGAGCTTTGCCCGTCTGACCGAGACCTTTATGAACCTGCACAAAACGCAGAGTGCCACCATGATTATCATTTCCCATCAGGAGCGCATCATCCAGCTGGCAGACGAGATCATCGTTGTCGGCGGCGGTGAGCTGCGCCACCGCGGCAGCGTTGACGAGATATTCCCCTTCATCATGGCCGACACCCTCGGCTCCTGCCCTGTCATCAGTAAGTAAAGGAGGTTTGCTCTATGTTGAACGAAATTGACTCCGCCCTGCTTGAAAAAATCGCAGACCTCACCGGTAAGCCCGTCGGCGCGCTGAACATCCGTAAGGACAGCGGCTGCGCCGCCCGCCAGTCCACCGAGCACATTGAGATCACTTCCAAGACCGACAAGGAGGGCATCGACATCCGCATCAAGGACGGCACCAAGGGCGAAAAGTGCTACATTCCCGTCATCATCAGCCAGAGTGGTCTTTCCGAAATGGTCTACAACGATTTCCACATTGGTGAAAACTGCGATGTCGAAATCGTTGCCGGCTGCGGCATCCACAACTCCGGCTGCAACGAGAGTCGCCACGATGGCGTCCACACCTTCTACGTGGGCAAAAACTCCCGCGTACGCTACGCTGAAAAGCATTACGGCGAAGGCGACGGTGAAGGCACCAATATCATGAACCCCGAAACCGTGGTGTATCTCGAAGAAGGCGCCAGCATCCAGATGGAGACCGTCCAGATCCGCGGCATTGACTCTACCCGCCGCACCACCAAGTTCTTCTGCGGCAAGAACTCCGAAGCCGTCGTCACCGAGCGTCTTCTGACCCACGGTCACCAGCTGGCGGAAAGCGACATGGTCATCGAGCTCAACGGCGAAGACGCTAAGGGCCGCGTGATCTCCCGCTCCGTCGCGCAGGATGAGTCCGTGCAGATCTTCCGTCCCGTGGTGGTGGGTAACGCCCGCTGCTTCGGCCACGTGCAGTGCGACTCCATCATCATGGGCAACGCCAAGATCGAGTCTGTCCCCGCTATCACCGCAAACTCCGGCGAGGCACAGCTCGTCCACGAAGCCGCCATCGGTAAGATCGCCGGCGATCAGCTGCTCAAACTCCAGACCCTCGGCCTTACGGCTGAAGAGGCGGAGAACACCATCCTCGAAGGATTCCTTGCTTAAGCAAACTTCCCCGAAAAGAGCATGGCTCTTTTCGGGGATTTTCTTTTTGCTAACTTTTTCTCTTTCCCGCCCGCCTCTATTCTTCCGCATATGTCTTTAGAAAATTTCGATAGGAAATTCCTTAGAATTCGACAGGGATTTTCTTCCCTGCCAAAATTTTTCTTGACAATCTCGATAATCGAGAATATACTCAAATCAAGATAACTCGATAATCGAGATAAGGAGGTGTCGCAATGCCGAGAGAAAAGTTCTCGACCCTCACCGAGCAGATGTTTTATGTTCTGCTGTGCCTGCGGGAGGAATGCTGCGGCATGGACATTCTGGACTGTGTGGCGACCATGACGGCAGGG
>JAFQLA010000191.1 GCA_017396725.1 Oscillospiraceae bacterium | reverse complement strand
TCATCCAGTGTAATGTGGAGAGCGTTGGGCACCAGCTTTGCCACCTTATCGCAGTCCGCGTAGGGAATGTTCATCACGCGGCCCACATCGCGGATCACACCGCGGGCAGCCATGGTACCGAAGGTCACGATCTGCGCCACATGATCGTCGCCATACTTGCGGCGCACATACTCCACCACTTCCCCGCGGCGCACATCGCCAAAGTCCATATCGATATCGGGCATGGACACGCGCTCGGGGTTGAGGAAGCGCTCAAAGTAGAGGCTGAACTGCATGGGGTCGATATCGGTAATATGCAGGCAGTAGGACACCATGCTGCCCGCCGCGCTGCCGCGGCCGGGGCCCACAGGGATACCAACACTCTTGGCATACTGCACAAAGTCGCTGACGATGAGGAAATAGTCGGTAAAGCCCATTTTCTCGATCATGTCCAGCTCGTAGTTCAGCTGCTTTTCATATTCCGGATGCTTGCCGCCGTAGCGCTCTTCAAATCCTTCGCGGCAAAGCTTTTTGATGTATTCATAGGAACTGTAACCGGGAGGCAGTTTGAATTCCGGCAGATGATACTTACCGAATTCAAACTCCACATTGCACATTTCCGCGATCCTGCCGGTATTTTCAATGGCGCCGGGATAGCGGGAAAAGAGCGTTTCCATCTCCTCGGTAGAGCGGAGATAGAAATTCTGCGGCTCGTAGCGCATGCGGTTTTCATCGTCCACCGTCTTGCCCGTCTGAATGCACAGCAGCACATCATGGCTGGCGGCATTTTCCTTGGCAAGATAGTGGGCATCGTTGGTGGCCACCATGGGGATCCCCGTCTCCTGATGGAGGCGCAGAATGCCCTGATTCACCTCTGCCTGCATGGGAATGCCATGATCCTGCAGCTCAAGGTAGAAGTGGTCCTCTCCCATGATCTCCTGCATCTCAAGGGCATACTTCTTAGCGCCTTCGTAGTCGCCGTTTCGAAGGCGGCGGGGGATCTCACCTGCAAGGCAGGCAGAGAGCGCGATAAGACCGTGGTGCTTTTTACGCAAAAGATCCATGTCGATGCGGGGGCGGATATAAAAACCCTGCGAGAAGGCCATGGAGACCATATAGGAAAGGTTGCGGTATCCCTCTTCATTCTCGCACAGCAGCACCAGATGGCGCGCTTCGGAGTCGAATTCATGCATCTTATCAAAGCGGGTGCGGGGCGCGACATACACCTCGCAGCCGATGATAGGCTTCACGCCTTCGGCTTTACAGGCGCGGTAAAAATCGATCACGCCGTACATCACGCCGTGGTCGGTGATGGCAACCGCCGTCTGTCCCAGCTCCTTGGCACGCTTCGCAAGCCCGCTGATGCGGCAGGCGCCGTCCAGCAGGCTGTATTCGGTATGCACATGGAGATGGGCAAAAGACATAGGTTTCCCTTTCTTATTCTTACTTCTTCAGTTCTTCCAGCAGCTCTTCCAGCATGGCAACCGCCTCGGCAATGAGAACGGCGCAGTGCTTGGTGATGCCGTGTTCCGCTGCGGCAGGAGCCATTTCGGGAGTGATCTTAATGAGCTTGAGGTCGCGGCAGGGCAAATAGCCGAAGCGTTCGTTAAAACGTTTGAGGAACTTTTGGGTGACATCGCCCACCAGCTTCTTCTCCTCCATATCCTTTTCCGTCACATGGGGGAAGAGCGCGCCGATGACCATTACCGCGCCGCTGGCAGCGCCGCAGATCTCACCCACCTTAACGCCGCCGCCAAAGCCGCCGGCGATTTTCAGCGCCGTCTTTTCCTCGATCCCCGTAAGATCGCAAAAAGCAGCGAACACGGACTGGGCGCAGTTAAAACCGTTATCATGATAGGCATTTGCCAAAGTGATTCTATCCATACTTATCCCTCTAGTAATTTTTTATATTCTTCCATGATCTTCCGCAGACGGTGATTTAAACAGGATTTCGTCAGCGGAGGTGTAAATTCTTCTGTTAGTTCAAGGAGTGTAAACTCAGGATGCTTTACACGCAGTCGAGCCGTTTCCTTTAGTTTTTCCGGCAGCTGCTCCAGCCGCCCCGCCTTTTCCAGCGCGTGAATAGCCTCGATCTGACTCTGTGCCGCACCCACGGTTTTATCGAGATTCGCCGTGTCGCAGTTGAGCTTGCGGTTGATGCGGTTGCGAAGCTCCTTTTCCACCTTGGCCGCCATCATGTCCATAGCGGCGACGGGCGCGCCGATCAGAGTCAGCAGATCTTCAATGGCTTCGCTCTGCTTGAAATAGGTGATATTGGCATAGTTGCGCAAAACGCTTTTGGGTTCAAAGCCCATATCGATCAGCAGCGCGTCCATCTCACGGCTCACTTTATAATGGGACGTAGCCAGCTCCAAATGGTAATGCTTTGCAGGATCGTTGACGCTGCCGCCGGCCAGAAATGCGCCGCGCAGGAAAGACGCCCGGCAGCACTCCTCTTCCAGCATGCCGAAATTCACATGCAGCGCCAGCGTCTGGGCAGGGTCATAACCGAAGGAGTTGATAATGCGGGCAAGCTTTTCTTTATCGTTGATGCCCAGCACCTGCTTGCCGCGGATCTCCGCCTTTTCCGAAAGCTGGTCAAAACGGAGGTTGAACGCTTTGTGGAGAAGTTTGGGAAGCCGCGCGGCAAACTCCTCGTTTTCCGTGATGATGCGGATCTCCCCTGCGTTAAAAGTATTGCAGTACAGCAACACACCGTAAAGCTCCGCACGGGCGCAGCAGGTATGGTGCAAAGGGATCTTGCACAGCTCATTTTTTACCTCAGCCGAAAAAGACACCGATGCACCTCCTTACGATTCGATGTGATAGCTGTCGTTAACAAAGTTGAATTCCTCGCCCACCACACGGACGCTGCGCTCGGAATGGAGCAGAATCAGCTCCCGGGCAAGGTGACCGGGATTGTGGCGCACATAGGTGTTTTCCACCGTAGAAACGCGGCGGCTGATGATCTCCACCCCTAATTTTTCGCATTCCTCCCTGTCGATCACAATAGGTTCTGCGCCCTCTTGAGCATAGCGGGCAACGATCCCCTTGGGAATGGGGGAAGAATTGGTGATGCAGATATCAAAAAGTCCCGGAACGGAATGCTGGAAAATGGCGCGGCAATGGTCGGCAACGGTATATCCCTCCGTCTCCCCTTCCTGCGTCATCACATTGCAGATATAGACTTTCAGCGCATCGGACTGAGAGATGGCATCCACAATACCGTCCACCAGCAAATTGGGGATCACGCTGGTGTAGAGGCTGCCGGGGCCCAATACGATCATATCCGCCTCACCGATGGCAGCGAGAGCCGCGGGCAGCGCCTTGGGATGCTCGGGAAGGAGCCGCACCTGACGCACACGGCAGTTTTGTTCCTTTTTGGCGCGGAAAATCTTGGATTCACCAAGAACCCGCTCTCCGTTTTCAAAAATGGCCTCCAGCTGCACATCCGAATTGGTAACGGGCAGTACACGGCCGGTGATGGCCAGAATCTCACTCATGCGGCTTACCGCCACATCAAAGCTGGGGGAAATCTCATTCACCGCGGCAAGAAAAAGATTGCCGAAGCTCTGCCCCGCCAGATTCCCCTCGCGGAACCGGAAATGCAAAAGCTCGCTTACCAGCGGCTCGGCATTGGCCAGCGCCTCGAGACAGTTTCTGATGTCGCCGGGAGGCGGCATACCCAGATCCTGGCGCAAAACGCCGCTGCCGCCGCCATCATCGGCAACGGTAACGATAGCCGTTATGTTTTCTGTATAGAGTTTCAGGCCGCGCAGAATGTTGGAAAGGCCGTGACCGCCGCCGATGGCAACGATCTTCGGCCCATGCTTACGGGGCCTGTACGCAGTTGATCTTGTGCTCATATAGCTCCAATCTGCATCGATAGCTTAGTTTCTGGACATATCTCTGTGGTTTTCCGATACCTGATAGCCCAACTCACCGATGTATTCAGCCAGCGCCCGGGTCACAGCCACAGAGCGGTGATGGCCGCCCGTGCAGCCCACGGCGATGACGAGAACCGTTTTCCCTTCCTCGCAATAAAGCGGCAGCGAGAAAGAGATCATATCCTTGAGTTTTTCCATGAACTCTTCCGTCTGGGGGAAATTGAAAATATAGTCGTAAACCTCTTTATCCTTACCCGTCTTGGGCCGCAGCTCCTCCACATAATAAGGGTTGGGCAAAAAGCGCACATCGAAAACAAGGTCGGCTTCCATGGGGATGCCGTACTTGAAGCCGAAGGACACCACGCTGATGTTCATGCCGCCCTTGGCGCCGGAGCTATCGAACATGCGCAGCAGCTCACCGCGGAGCTTGCCGGTGGAAAAGGTAGTGGTATTGAGGATGTAGTCGGCATGGTCGCGGATGGGCTGGAGCAGTTCCAGTTCACGGCGCACCGCCGCTTCCACGCTGCTGCCGTCCTTCATAAGAGGATGGATGCGGCGGGTCTCCTTATAGCGCTTGATGATGGCCTCGGGAGATGCCTCCAAAAAGAGCATACTGATCTTGCAGCCCGTAGCCTTCAGCGTTTCCAAAACCTCCAGCAGGCAGGAAAAGGGCTCGCCTGCGCGCACATCATACACCAGCGCTACGCGGTCATAGCGGCCGCTGACGCCTGCGCAGAATTCGGCAAATTTCAAAATAAGACCGCTGGGCAGATTATCCACGATGTAAAAGCCCACATCCTCAAGGAATGATGCCGCTTTACTCTTTCCGCCGCCGGAAAGACCCGTGATGACCAGAATTTCCATTTCTCTCTCCTAAAAGAATTATTTGATATGCTTCACTTCAGGCTCCAGCTCCACGCCGTTTTTCTCATAAATCACGCTTCGCACATGATCCATCAGAGCAAGAACATCGCTGCAGGTGGCGCCGCCGCGGTTGATGACAAAGCCCGCGTGCTTCTCGGATACTTCGGCTCCGCCTACACGGAAGCCCTTGAGCCCCGCCTGATCAATGAGAGTGCCCGCAAAATAGCCGGTGGGACGCTTGAAGGTACTGCCCGCACTGGGATATTCCAGCGGCTGGCTCTTTTTTCTGCGCTCCATCAGCTCACGCATTTTCTCGCGGATGGTTTCCTCTTCCCCGCGAACAAGGCGCACACGGGCAGAAAGAACGATGGCATCACTATCGGAAAATACGCTGTGACGGTAAGAAAGCTGCATTTCCTCCGCCGTAAGGGTACGGATGCCATCGGGATAGAGAGCGGTAGCGCTGACGAGCACCTGCTTCATTTCCCCGTCATAAGCGCCGGCGTTCATACACACCGCGCCGCCGAGGCTGCCGGGAATGCCGTGGGCAAACTCAAGGCCACTGAGCCCCTCACCGCAGGCAAAGGTGGCGAGACGGGCCAAAGATACGCCTGCGTCCGCCTCCAGCGTCACCTCATCCACCCTGCGGATACCGCAAAGTTCGGAGGTATTGATGACCAATGCGTCCAGTCCTTCATCGGCAGCGAGAAGATTCGTGCCGTTGCCGATGACGATGACCCGTGCGCCGCACTCCTCTGCAAGGCCCGCCAGGATCACCGCCTGCTCCCCTGTCGCAGGGAAAGCCATGCGGCGGGCGGGACCGCCGATACGGAAAGATGTATGGCGGCTCATAGGTTCTTCTTTTTCCACTTTCAGATCCGGAAGGTAGTCTTCCAACTTTTTATCCAATGCTTCATACCAAAGCATGCTGTTCCTCCACTAAAGTGATCAGCCGATCACAGAGTTCATGTGCTTGTCGATACGGTCCACCAGCTCCTGCGCGGCGTTGTAGCCGAACTTCTTCTGGCGGTTATTCATGGCGGCGACCTCAATGATAACGGAGAGGTTGCGGCCGGGAGATACGGGGATGGTGACCTTGGGCACATCCACATCGAGAATATTCATGTAATTATTTTCAAGACCCAGACGGTCGTATACCTTCTGATCGTCCCACTTTTCGAGGTAAACCACAAGGTCGATGATGGCATCGGTCTTGATGGCGCTCATACCGAAGAGCTGGCGCACATTCACAACGCCTACGCCGCGGACTTCGATATAGTGGCGGATCAGTTCGGGAGAAGTGCCCAGAAGGTAGTCGGAGATCTTGGTAATCTCCACCGCGTCGTCCGCCACCAGACGGTGACCACGCTTGATGAGTTCCAACGCCGTTTCACTCTTACCTACGCCGGAGTCACCCATGATGAACACGCCTTCACCGTAGATATCCAGAAGCACACCGTGGCGGGTGATCTTGGAGGAAAGTCTGCGGTTGAGATATTCGATGATCAGGCTGCTGAACTGTACGGTGGGCTTGGGGGTGCGGAGAATGGTGCGGCCGTACTTTCTGGCGCACTCGATGCACTCGGGGAAGATCTCGTTATTGCGGGAGAATACCAGCGCGGGCACATCGTAGGCAAAGAAGTTATCAAAGCAGGCTCTTCTCCTGTCCGAAGAGAGCTCGGCAAGGAAACGCATTTCGCTCAGGCCCAGGATCTGCAGGCGCTCGGGATCGAAATAGTCAAAATAGCCTACGATCTGAAGGCCGGGGCGGTTGACATCCGCTACCGTAACAACGGTATCGTCAAAATTTCTGCCCTTTTCCACAACTTCGATCTGAAAGGCTTTTACAATATCCTTCAAATAAACGAGAGGTCTTTTATCCACGGCAATACCATCCTTCCCGCAGCGGGAATACTCCGCTGCTCATAGCAGTACGCATACACAATATTTTATATAATACTTGTCCCGTTTCCGCAACATTCAACATCGCCATCCGCTTTTCCTTTTCCCGCAGCGAAAAAGCATTCTTCACAGCTGAAAATATTGAAAAAAGTTCTTCCGTC
>JAFQLA010000190.1 GCA_017396725.1 Oscillospiraceae bacterium | reverse complement strand
TGACATCACCGTGCTGGGCGAAGGCGCCACCTCTTTCGATCTCACCGTAGTGGACGGAGACGGAAATGAATCCGCCTTTACCGTCAACACCGATGAGACCACCGTGGGAGCCGCCCTTCTGGCGCTGGATTTCATCGCAGGTGATGAGGGCGAATACGGTCTCTATGTCAAAACCGTAAACGGTATCACCGCCGACTACGATGTGGATGGCACCTACTGGGCCTTCTATGTCAACGGTGAGTATGCCACCTCCGGTGTGGATACCACCGACATTACTGCCGACACCGACTACGCGCTGAAGGTAGAAAAGTGAAACTGAGTGTGAAGGAGATCGCCATCTTTGCCATGCTGGGTACCATTACCTACGCATCCAAAATGGTTATGGAAGTTCTTCCAAACATTCATCTTATCGGCGTATTTTTGATGGCTTTCACCATCGTCTACCGAAAAAAAGCGCTGTATCCACTGTATGTTTTTGTTTTTCTCACAGGACTTTTCGGCGGCTTCGCCACCTGGTGGGTCCCCTACCTCTATATCTGGACAGTGCTTTGGGGCATGACTATGCTGCTGCCGCAGAATATGCCGAAGAAGGTGCAGCCCCTTGTATACATGGCGGTCTGCGCACTCCACGGCTTTTTGTACGGCACGCTGTACGCGCCGGCGCAGGCGCTGCTCTTCGGACTGAGCTTCAAGGGCATGATCGCCTGGATCATCGCAGGGATCCCCTTCGATGTGACCCACGGCATCAGCAACTTCTTCTGCGCCATTTTGATCCTGCCCTGCGTTGCCGCGCTGCGGCTGGGGCAAAAAACTACACAAAACATCTGAAAAGAAGGGAGATCTGCGATCTCCCTTCTTTTCTTATCAACGCATGCCAAAGCGCTCAATGATATAGTCCATATCCTTGTCGCCGCGGCCGGAAAGGTTGATGAGAACAGAGCCCCGGCCCATCTCACGGGCCAGCTTCATGCCGTAAGCCAAAGCATGGGAGCTTTCAATGGCAGGGATGATCCCCTCCAGACGGGAAAGCCGGAAGAACGCGTCCACCGTTTCCTCATCGTTTACCGCGCCGTATTTCACGCGGCCCAGATCATACAAAAACGCGTGCTCCGGCCCGACAGAAGGATAGTCCAGCCCGCTGGCAACAGAATAAACAGGCGCCGGCTCACCCGCTTCATCCTTGAGCATGATGCTGTTGAAGCCGTGCATGATGCCCTCGCTTCCGTAGGTGAGACTTGCAGCATGGTCGCCGAGTTTTTCGCCGCGGCCCAAAGGCTCAACACCGTAAATATCCACGGGATCATTGAGGAAACCGGAGAATATCCCCATAGCATTGGAGCCGCCGCCCACGCAGGCGACCACTGCGTCCGGCAGTTCTCCCGTCATACTGAGAAACTGCTCTCTTGCCTCCACACCGATCACGCTCTGGAAATCCCGCACCATCATGGGGAAGGGATGGGGACCCACCACAGAACCGATGCAGTAAATGGCCTCCTTATACTCTTTCATATACGCATTAAACGCCGCGTCCACCGCTTCTTTTAGCGTGGCAAGGCCTTCTTCCACTTCAATCACATTGGCGCCCAAAATTTTCATACGGGCCACATTGGGCGCCTGTTTTTTCACATCCACCGCACCCATGTAGATGTCGCATTCCAAACCGAAATAAGCAGCCGCCGTGGCGAGAGCCACACCGTGCTGGCCGGCTCCCGTTTCCGCGATCACCTTTTTCTTGCCCATATATTTGGCAAGCAGCACTTCGCCCATGCAGTGATTCAGCTTATGGGCGCCGGTATGGTTCAGATCCTCCCGCTTGACATAGATGCGGGCACCGCCGACAGTATCAGAGAGCCGTTCCAAAAAGGAAACCGGCGTGGGGCGGCCCTGAAATTCCTTTCTGATGCGGCGAAGCTCGGAAATGAACTTGCCGGATTTGCTGATAGCATAATATGCTGCCGTGATCTCATCCATGGCAGTCTGCAGCTGAGGGGGGATGTAAGAGCCGCCGTATTTTCCGAAGAAACCGCCGGCATCGGGATAGTTTTTAAAATAATTGGTAAAATCAACAGTATTATACATCATGGTCGTATCCTCCATAGTGATCGTTTTCAATATTTTTCTCCTGCGGCATGTTTTCATTTACGCTCCGCCATCGTTTGGTATAAAGCTTCACGGTCATCTCCTCCTTCAAACAAAAAACTCCTTTGACTTTCTGTCAAAGGAGTTAAAAAACAAAAAATCCCTGACAGAACCATACTTCTGTCAAGGACGAATAAACACTTTATCCGCGGTGCCACCTTGCTTCACGGCAATGACGCCGTGCCCTTAGCGAGATACCAACATATCTCCGGCAACTGACGCATGCCCACGCGTCGCAGAATACTTGGCCAAAGCCTTTCACTGCGCCCTCAGCGGTCCATTTGACGACTTGTTTCTCCCCCGATTCTCAGCACCACGGGTTCTCTGTACAGGCATCATCGCCGTTATCTCCGCCTCAACGGTTTTGCTATTTACTTGATGCAGGAATTCTAGCACTTGTTTTTTTGTCTGTCAAGGTGTTTTTTCTGTAAACTTTTTTTGAATCTTCCGCTCTGCCCGTGCCGCCGCCTTGCTCTTTAAAAGTATTGGGAGTATACTGTATATTAGTAGATTATGCGACCATTTTTCGAAAGTGAGTGTCAATGATGATAAAGAAAAAACCGCTCTCCCTGTGGCCCGCCGTCTTCATCGGTGCGATCCTCTCGGGCCTTATTATGGGCCTTACCCTCTGGTTCCAACCCACTAGCGTTATGGCTATGCTGCTTTCCATGCTGCGCCAGCCGCTGATTCTGGTGCTGAACTATCTCCCCATCGCGCTGGTACTGGCCTTTTTCGCGTTCCTTTTTGCCAATGTATTCTATGCAGGCGCGGCCACCGCTTTTCTTTGGGGTGGGCTGAGCCTTGTCAACCGCGTGAAAACGCAGGTGCGTGACGATCCTTTTTATCCCAGAGACTTTGGCCTCATCAAGGAAGCGGCAGATGCCGCCGGCAGCTACGAAATGGATCTTCCCTGGGGTCTTGCTGCCATTTTGCTTGTCTTTATCCTGCTCTTTATCTTCCTTGGCCGCTATTTCCCCTGTAAAAAATCTGCCGCGCCTAAAGGCCGCCGTCTTCTCACCCGCCTTATCTGCGCGGCAGTGAGCCTTGCGGTGACGGTCTGCTCCATTTTCTTTCTCTACAGTTCCGACGATCTCTATAATTCCTTTACCGTATCCAACCGCTATCACATCACCGCCGTCTATAACGACCTGGGCTTCCCCTACTGCTTCTTCTATAATTTCACCACCTATGAGGTGATGGAACCCGAAGGCTTTGATAAGAACGAGGCCGCCGGATATGAAAATGCAGCGGTAGAAGAACCCTCCGGCGGCAACGCCCATGTGATCATGATCATGAACGAGGCCTTCTCCGATGTGACCGATCATGAGGTATTCAACTTTACGGCAGAAACCGATCCGCTGAAAAACTACCACGCCCTTGCCGCGGAAGAAAACAGCATCGCAGGCCACATCGTGATCCCCACTTACGCAGGCGGCACCGCCAACACCGAATACGATGTCCTCACCGGTATGATGACCACCAATCTCAATACCACCTCCGCCTTCCGCAGCTTCAACCGCGATCTGGACAGTCTCTTCAGCGTGTTCGGCGCCAACGGCTACCGCACCCTTTATATGCACCCGGGTGACAGCTGGTTCTATAACCGTCAGAACTGCATGAAGCTTCTGGGCGCGGACGAGGCCCTTTTCGCCGCCGATATGGAAAACCTCACC
>JAFQLA010000189.1 GCA_017396725.1 Oscillospiraceae bacterium | reverse complement strand
GACCTTGGTTGCGGCAGCGGTCTATTGGGCATTTTGCTTCTGGGCCGTGAGCCAAACCTCTTTGTCACAGGGGTGGATATCCAAAGTGACCCTCTCGCTCTTGCCCGCCGGGCGGCAGAGGAAAACGGTCTTGCAGAGCGTCTCACCTTCCATCAGGCCGATCTTCGCGCCCTCAAAGGCGTGCTGGAGGCCAACTCTTTTGACCTTGTCATCTCTAATCCGCCTTATTTCCGTGCCGGAAGCGGTTACGAAGCCGCAGGCACCTCACGGCAGACCGCGCGGGAAGAAAAGGACTGCACCATCGAGGATGTCTGCGCCGCCGCCGCAAGGCTTTTGCGCTTTGGCGGCCGCTTTGCTGTAGTCTTCCGCCCTGAGCGGCTGGCAGATCTCATCTGCGCCATGCGGCAGGTCAAACTGGAACCTAAAACTCTTCGCTTTGTCCATCACCGTCCTGAAAGCACCCCCTCCTTGATTCTGGTAGAGGGCAAACTGGGCGGCAAAAGCGGTCTCACCATCGCGCCCCCGCTGATCCTTCATCACAGCGACGGTACGCCCAGCGAAGAAATGAACGAAATATACTTTCGAACAAGGAGTTAAACTATGTCCGGAACCTTATATCTGGTAGCTACCCCCATCGGCAATCTGGGCGATCTTTCCGTCCGCGCGCTGGACACGCTGCGCAGCGTGGACTTTATCGCCGCGGAGGATACCCGGGTGACGCTGCGGCTATTGAACCATTTCGACATCAAAAAATCTCTCGTCAGCTACCATGAACATAATCAGGCCACCGCAGGCCCCGCTATTTTGCAGCGGCTCCTCGGCGGTGAATCCTGCGCGCTGGTAACGGATGCGGGCACCCCCGCCATCAGCGATCCCGGCGAGGGTATGGTCAAGCTTTGTGCGGAGGCCAATGTGGATGTCATCAGCATCCCCGGCTGCTGTGCCGCCATCAATGCCCTTGCGGTATCCGGACTTTCCACCCGCCGCTTTACCTTTGAAGGCTTTCTGCCCACCGCACGCAAAGAGCGCATGGAATGGCTGCAGAAGCTGGTAGGTGAAGAGCGCACCATGATTTTCCACGAAGCGCCCCACCGCCTTGCCGCCACCCTTGCGGATCTGGAGAGCGTATTCGGTGACCGCCCCATCACCCTTTGCCGTGAGATCACCAAGCTCCATGAAGAAACACTGCGCACCACCCTTTCCGCCGCAGTCCGCTACTATAACGAAAATCAGCCCAAGGGCGAATTCGTGCTGGTGCTTGCCGGCGCGGAAGCCAAGGAAGAAATGGTAGTCACTATGGAAGAGGGCGTGAACCTTGTCCTGCGCCGCCGTGAAGAAGGCATGCGCATGAAAGATGCGGTGCGTCAGGTCGCCGCTGACACAGGCCTGAACAAAAATGACCTCTATGCCGCTGTACTGGAAAAATAAACAGCAAAAGAAAAGAGCGAAAGCCAATGGCTTTCGCTCTTTTTTGTTTTCTTAATCCAACTCCCGCATTTCCTGCAGGCATTTGGCGCAGACATTCTTGCCACGGAACTCCGTCACATCTTCGGCCGCATTGCAGAAGATACAGTTAGGGCGGTACTTTTTGAGAATAATGGACGCACCGTCCACATAGATTTCCAAAGGATCCCGCTCTGAGATATCCAACACACGGCGCAGCTCAACAGGCAGCACAACGCGGCCCAGTTCATCGATCTTTCTTACAATACCGGTAGCTTTCATATTCCCCGCTCCTGTCTGAAAAAACTGGAAACGATGATTGTCATGTAACAACCTATTTTCTACATGACACTATAGCACCTTTTCCTCTATTTGGGGTACACAACTTTCGTCCTTATCTGTTCATTTTTTCATAACTGTTATGAGGGGTAATGACAATGCTTATGACATACATCTGGGCCGGCATGGTGCTTTTGTCCCTGCTTTCCGGCATAGTGTGCGGCACGGCAAACGAGGTAGGTACGGCTGCCATAGAGGGCGCGGCAGCCGCTGTGGATCTTTGTGTTTCTCTTTTGGGCGCTTTGTGCCTTTGGTCAGGCATGATGGAGATCATGCACCTTTGCGGTCTCGCGGATGCCCTCGCCCGGTTTTTCCGCCCCGCGCTGCGCCATCTTTTCCCTGAAGCCAGCCGCGATAAAGAAACACTTTTCGCCCTTTCTGCCAATCTCTCCGCCAACCTTTTAGGTCTTGGCAACGCGGCAACTCCCATGGGTATCCGCGCCGTTGAACGCATGGCAAAAAACCTTGGCGGTACTGCCAGTCACGAGCTCTGCCGCCTTGTAGTTCTCAACACCGCCTCCATCCAGCTGATCCCATCCACCGTAGCCGCTCTGCGTTCCGCCTGCGGCGCCAAAGCGCCTTTTGACATTTTGCCCGCTGTCTGGTTTTCATCGGCACTTGCCCTTTGCGCAGGACTTTTGGCTTGCGCGCTCTTTAAGCGGCTTTGGAGGAACTGAATGGATTTTTCAAGTCTGATCATCCCCGCGCTTTTCGCTTTTTTGGCGCTGTACGCTCTCTTCCGCCGGCAAAATGCCTTTGACGCGCTGTGCCGCGGCGCAAAAGACGGATTGCAAACGGCACTTCGTATCCTGCCTCCTCTGGTGGGTCTCCTCAGCGGGATCTATATGCTGCGTGCTTCGGGTGCCATGGATGTTATCACCCAATGGCTCACCCCCCTTTTCCGCTTTGCGGGTCTCCCGCCGGAGACGGCGCCGCTGGTGCTCATCCGCCCCATCAGCGGAAGCGGCGCGCTGGCTGTGGGCAGCGATCTCATCCGCACCTATGGGCCGGATTCCTATATTGGCCGCGTCACGGCGGTGATGATGGGCAGCACAGAGACCACCTTTTATACCATTGCCGTCTACTTCGGCTCCGCCGGTATACATCGCACCCGCTATACCTTGCCTGCCGCACTTACCGCGGATCTGGCAGGCTTCATTTTTTCCGCTCTTGCGGTGCGCCTTTTCTTTTGAAATAAAAAAGGAGATGTCAGTGACATCTCCTTTAAATTTTACAGTGCCGCGATATCCCGGGCGAGTTCATCCACATCTTCGTCTCTTGTGCTCCAACCGGTGCAGAAGCGAAGGCAATGGCGGCCATCTTCCATGGCTTCCTGATATTCAAAGATATGCTTTCCGGCAAGGGTATCCATCTGTTCCTGCGTCAGGATCACAAACTGCTGGTTGGTAAAGCTCTCCACATACATAGGCAGGCCCTTCTTTTCAAAGGCTTCACGAATCCGCATAGACTGCTGCACTGCCTTGCGGGTAATAGCAAAGTAAAGATCCTCTTCAAAAAGCACCGCAAACTGCAGCCCCAGCAAAAAGCCCTTTGCCAGCATGGCGCCGTGCTGCTTCATATAGCTGCGGAAATAAGAGCGGAAAACCGGGTGCTTCAAAATCAGCGCTTCACCCAGCATGGCGCCGCACTTGGTACCGCCGATATAAAAAGCGTCACACAGCCGCGCAAGATCGGCAAGGGTAATGTCGCACTTTTCGGAGCCAAGACCATAGCCAAGACGGGCGCCATCCAGATACAGATAAAGCCCGTATGTATCGCAGACCTTACGGATCGCCTCCAGCTCAGCTTTGGTATAGAGCGTGCCGAATTCCGTGGGATAAGAAATAAACACCATCCGCGGACAGGTGATGTGCTCCTGAATACCGCTTACACGGAAAAGCTCCGCTTCCTTTGCGATCTGTTCTGCCTTGAGTTTGCCGTCCGTCGTTTTCAGAGTGTGGATCTTGTGCCCCGTATTTTCCACAGCGCCCGTTTCGTGGCAGGCAATGTGACCGCTTTCCGCGCAGATCACACTTTCAAAGGAGCGCAGCGCGGAGGCGATGGCAGTAAAATTGGTCTGCGTGCCGCCGATGAGAAAGTGGATATCCACATCTTCACCGCCGAGGTGAGCACGGATCCGTTCCTTCGCCGTTTCGCAAAGCTCATCCATACCGTAACCGGCATAGCTCTCATTCTGATATTCACCCATGGCCTTGATGATAGCCTCATGGGCAAAATGATTATAGTCGTTATTCCAACGGATCATGGTTTTCATCCTTTCCTGCGGATAAAAAGCTCCCGCAAGCGGGAGCTTTTTTAATTATCAGACATTAAAGCGGAAGTAGATCATATCGGCGTCTTTGACGACATATTCCTTACCTTCGCTGCGAAGAAGGCCCTTTTCCTTGGCAGCAGCCACGCTGCCGCAGGCGATCATCTCTTCAAAGTTGATGGTCTCGGCACGGATAAAGCCGCGCTCGATATCGGAGTGGATCTTGCCGGCTGCCTGAGGCGCCTTGGTGCCGTTGCGAATGGTCCAGGCGCGGCACTCATCGCTTCCGTAGGTCAGGAAGGAAATGAGGCCCAGCAGTGCATAGGAGCACTTGATCAGGCGGTTGAGGCCGGAATCTTCAATGCCCAGTTCTTCCAGGAACATTTCGCGTTCTTCGCCATCCAGTTCGGCAATATCCTGCTCCAGCTTGGCGCAGATAGGCAGCACCTGTGCGCCTTCCTTTTCGGCAAGAGCCTTCACATCGCGGTAATACGCATTGGAATCCAGATCGGCAAAGCCGCTCTCATCCATGTTGGCAGCATAAATAATGGGCTTGAGGCTCAGAAGATCGGAGGTGGCAATGATATCCATTTCGTCCTTGCTGCACTCAAAGGTACGGGCGGACTTACCTGCATTGAGATGCTCGGCAAGAGCGGAGAACACTTCCGCTTCCTTCAAAAACTTCTTATCGCCCTTGGCGGCCTTGGTAGCCTTATCGATGCGGCGCTGCACCATTTCCAGGTCAGCCAACACCAGTTCCATATCGATGGTCTCAATGTCACCCAGAGGATCCACGGGCACATTCAGGCTGGCGTCTTCCACCACATGCATGATGTTTTCATCGTCAAAGCAGCGCACCACATGCACGATAGCGTCGGTGCGGCGGATATTTTCCAGGAACTTGTTGCCAAGACCCGCGCCCTTGGACGCGCCCTTTACAAGACCCGCAATGTCCACAAACTCCACGATGGCGGGAGTCTTCTTATCGGGATCATACATTTCGGCAAGCTTATCCAAGCGCTCATCCGGCACGGCTACTACGCCCACATTGGGGTCGATGGTGCAGAAAGGATAGTTGGCAGACTCAGCGCCTGCATTGGTGATGGCATTAAAAAGAGTGCTCTTACCCACATTGGGAAGGCCTACGATACCGAGCTTCATACGGTTTCCTCCTCATATAAAAATGGCGTATACCCATTGTTTTCCATTATTATTCTAACACCCGCAGCATAAAAGCGCAAGAAGAAAAGCTCCGCAGACAACGAGTCTGCGGAGCTTCCACTTACCAGAAGAAATAATCAAAGATATCAAAGCCGAAACCGGGATCATAGTAGGAATCATCCGGTTCTTCCGGTATGGGTTCCTGTGTGGAAATGGAATCTTTGGGAGTGGAATCGAAGGTAAAATCCACCGTGAGATAGTCTCCGTCACGGTAAATCTTCAAGGTGACCTTATCCCCCGCGGAATAGGACT
Organism: Oscillospiraceae bacterium; assembly: GCA_017396725.1. The sequence continues at coordinate 2,723 of JAFQLA010000189.1, read as the reverse complement.
TCTTGGCTGCCGTCAGATCCTCAAGAGACTTGATCTCCAGATCATCCACCATGGTGATGACATCGCCCACCCGCAGACCTGCCTCTTCCGCCGCGCCGCCCTTATCCACCGAGAAGATGTATACACCTTCCACAAGGTCTTCCTGCTCCGCCATGGCGGCATTGATGGTGTAGCCGGTGATAGCGAAGTAGGGCTTGTTGGTGACATAGCCGTTGGAAACGATATCGCTGATCATGGCATGGACATCGTTAATGGGAATGGCAAAGCCGAGACCTTCCACTGTAGTAGTGGAATAGGTGGAATACTTGGCGGAAACGATACCGATCACTTCACCTGCAGCATTAAACAGCGGGCCGCCGGAGTTGCCGGGGTTCACAGAGGCATCGATCTGGATCATATTAAAGGGGGTCCCGTCCACATTGATGGCGCGGTTGCACATAGACACGATGCCGCGGCTCATGGAAAAGCTCAGCTCGCCCAAGGGATTGCCGATGACCGCAATGTTATCGCCCACCTGCACCTCATCGCTGTCTCCAAGGGCAACGGGGCGGAGATTCTCCGCCTCGATCTTGATGACGGCAATGTCGAAATCCTCATCGCCGCCAACGATCTGCGCGGCATAGGAAGTCTCATCATCAAACATGACCTCCACGCTGTCCGCACCCTTGATGACATGATAGTTGGTGACGATATAGCCATCGGTGGTGATGACAAAGCCGCTGCCGGAGGAGGCGGTTTCCGTCACCTGGCCGAAATAGTTGGTGGTCTCATTGGAGCAGTTGATGGAAACGGTGCTGCTCACATTATCATCATAAATGCCGGCGGTATCGATGCCGTCCCCTTCCGAGGTGTAGACATGCTCCACACGGCTCACTTCCTGCTCACTTTCGCTCTTATCGGGCTGATTCTCACCGCTTACAGGCGGTTCCTCCCTGTCCCGCAAAACGAAATACACCGCGCCCGCCCCCGCAAGGCCGCCAAGGATGGCGCAGCAAAGCGCAAGGGCAGTGATCTTCAATCCAAGAAAGCTCCGCTTCTTTTTAGGGGGCTTAGGCTGAACCGCCGGCTGCACGGGCGGTACATTGGGATCGGGCCGCACCGATTCCCGCATATAGGGATTCGGTTCCCCGCCGTTATCCCTTGCGGAATAGCGGTAGAAGTTATTATCATCGTTATACATAAAAGTCTCCTTAACCGATACATTCAAGTCTTATAATACAACATATCATCAAGACATGTCAAAACCGTGAACAAGATACATGCAATTTATGAATTTTCCGCATGTGATTTTCCTTGTTGTTATGAAAAAAGTATAGTATAGTAAACTTAAATATTTCTGTAAGGTGGTGAATTTTTTTGCTGAAAATCGAAGGAATCAAACTGCATCCCGAAAAAAGCTCTGACGCGTTGCGCGCCAAGGCCGCAAAAGTTCTGCGCTGCAAAGAGCAGGATATTCTCTCCTGCCGTGTGCTGCGCCGCTCTCTGGATGCGCGGCAGGGTGTTTCCTTCGTTTACTCCGTAGCCGTCACCGCCAAAAATGAAGTCCAGCTTCTTGCCCGCTGCCGCGATAAAAATGTTTCCGCCTACGATCCCGCTCCCGTCTACTCCCTGCCCGCCTCTGTCAGCGCGCCCAAGGTGCGCCCCGTGGTGGTGGGTGCAGGGCCGGCAGGTTTATTCTGCGCTTTGACCCTCTCTTTATGCGGCTGCCCGCCCATTCTCCTCGAGCGGGGACAATGTGTGGAAAAACGGCAGAAGGATGTGGAGGAATTCTGGCGCACAGGCGTTTTGGATCCTTCCAGTAATGTACAGTTCGGTGAGGGCGGTGCCGGCGCCTTTTCCGACGGCAAACTCAATACCGGCACCAAGGATGTGCGCCATCGCTATATTTTGGAAAAGCTCGTGGAATGCGGCGCTCCCGAGGATATCCTCATTGACGCAAAGCCCCATGTGGGTACCGATAAGCTCCATATCGCCCTTATCAATCTGCGCCGTCAGCTTTTGGAAAAGGGCTGTGACATCCGCTTCGGCCATCAGCTGACGGATATCAGCACGGAAAACGGCCGCGTCAGCGCCGTCACCGTGGCAGCAGAGGGCAAAACTTACACGCTCCCATGCTCCGCGCTGATCCTGGCTCCCGGTCACAGCGCGCGGGATACCTTCGCCATGCTGCATGAAAAGAAGGTTGCTATGGAGCCCAAGGCTTTTGCTGTAGGCGTGCGTATTGAGCATTCCCAAAAGGCCGTCAATACCGCGCAGTATAAGGAATACGCTGATTCTCCCGCACTGCCCGCCTCTTCCTATAAGCTCAGCTGCCATCTTCCCAACGGCCGCGGCGTTTTCTCCTTCTGTGTCTGCCCCGGCGGCCAGGTCGTAGCCGCCGCATCGGAGGATGGCCGTGTGGTGACCAACGGCATGAGCGAATTCGCCCGTGACGGCGAGAATATCAACGGCGGGCTCTTAGTCGGCGTCACTCCCGAGGATTTCGGCGGCAGTGATGTGCTTGCCGGCATTGCGTTTCAGCGCAGGCTGGAAGAAGCGGCCTTCCGCGCAGGCGGCAGCAATTTCCGCGCGCCCGCTCAATTGGTAGGGGATCTTTTGGAAGGCAAGCCTTCCACCACTCACAGAAGTGTCGTCCCCACCTACCGCCCCGGCGTCACTTATACCGATCTTTCTCTTTGTCTCCCCGATTTCATTCTGGACAGTATCCGTGAGGCGCTGCCCAT
>JAFQLA010000188.1 GCA_017396725.1 Oscillospiraceae bacterium | reverse complement strand
TGGACCGCGCGGAAGCTTTTTTGCGCCACGCGGGGATCGGCAAAGAGGACTTTTGCGCCATGACGGCCAAGGCCCGTCAGGTAAAGGCCGCCGCCATCGCCCGCGCCGCCGTCACGCAAAAGCGCGATCCCAGAGAGCGGGAGGAAAAGGCGGATGCTTTTTTCACCTCTCCCATAGGCGGTTTTTTCACCATAGTCCTTTTGCTGACCCTTCTTTTCTACATCACGGTCAAAGGCGCCAACATTCCCTCGGCCGCACTGCAGCGGCTGCTCTTTTCCGCTGTTCCCGCCCTGCACCGCGGCCTTTCCTTCCTGCCGACCTGGCTTGCGGGGGCGCTGGTGGACGGGGTCTACCGCACGGCGGCATGGGTCACGGCGGTGATGCTGCCGCCCATGGCCATCTTCTTTCCCCTTTTCACCCTTTTGGAGGATATCGGCTATCTTCCCCGCATGGCCTTTCAGCTGGATTCCTGTTTCCGCCGGGCAGGGGGCAGCGGGCGGCAGAGCCTCACCATGAGCATGAGTCTTGGGTGCAACGCCTGCGGCGTCACCGGCTGCCGCATCATCAAAAGTCCCCGGGAGCGGCTCCTTGCCATCCTCACGGCAAGCTTCATTCCCTGCAACGGCCGCTTTCCCACCCTCATTTCCCTTTTGACACTGCTTTGTGCGGGCAATGCCCTTTTTTCTTCTCTTGGTCTTGGGGCGCTTTTGCTTTTGGGGGTGGGGATGACGCTTTTTGTCTCCCTTCTTTTATCCCGCACGGCACTCAAAGGGGAAAGCTCCTTTTTCGCGCTGGAGCTGCCGCCTTACCGCATGCCGCGCATCGGGCAGGTGCTGCTGCGCTCTTTGCTGGACCGCACGCTGTTCGTGCTGGGGCGGGCGGTGGCGGTGGCCGCGCCCGCGGGCCTTCTTATTTACGCGCTGGGCAATCTCAGTCTCGGCGGCAGCAGCGTGCTTTGCGCCCTTGCGGACTTTCTCCAGCCGATAGGGCAAGCAATAGGGCTCAGCGGGCCCATCCTCCTTGCCTTTCTTCTCTCTTTCCCCGCCAACGAGATCATGCTCCCCGCTCTTTTGATGTGCTATTTTTCCGCCGGCACGCTGATGGAGGTAGACGCATCGGCCCTTGGCGCCATCCTTATGCAAAACGGCTGGGAGACGGAGACCTTCCTCTGCGCCCTTCTTTTCTGCCTGTTCCATTTCCCCTGCTCCACCACCTGCCTGACGGTATATAAGGAGACGGGGAGCATCCGCTACACCGCCCTTGCCATCGTTCTTCCCACGGCGGTGGGCGCGGCGCTCTGCTGCGCCGTGCATCTTCTCTTCACCTTATTTTAAGGAGGTTTTCCTTTGACCGTTCATATTGTGCAGCCGGGTGAGACTCTCACCTCCATCGCCGCGCGCTACGGCGTTTCCCCCGCGCATCTTGCCTCCGACAATGCCGCGGGAGACGCCCTTGCCGTGGGGCAGGCGCTTATCGTGCTTTTCCCTGCCATCACCCACACGGTGCAGCCGGGTGAGACTCTTACCTCCATCGCCCGCGCCTATGGATCGACGGTGCGGGAGCTATGGCAGAACAACATTTTTCTGCAGGGCAGCAGCACCCTCACCGCGGGGACGGAGCTGGTCATCGCCTATGAAGATGAGGGCGCTTCCCCCATCCGCGCCTTCGGCTATGCCTATCCTTTTATCCCTGCCGCACTTTTAAATACCTCTCTTCCCTATCTCTCCGCCCTCACGCCCTTTACTTACGGACTCCGCTCCGACGGAACGCTGCTCCCTCTGGCCGACGGGGCCCTCCTCACCGCCGCGCGGCGCTACGGCGCGGACACGGTGATGCACCTTTCCTCCCTCACCGAAGGGGGCGGATTTTCCAGCCAGCTTGCCGCCGAAGTGCTGCAAAGCGCGGAGCGCACGGAAAGCCTCATTGCGCAAGTCCTTGCCGTTATGGCGCAAAAGGACTACGACGCACTGGATGTGGATTTTGAGTATCTCCCGCCCCAAATGCGGGAAGCTTACGCCGCCTTTATCGCCTCGCTCCGCCGCCGCCTTGCCCCCGTGGGGAAAAAGGTGCTGGTGGCGCTGGCGCCCAAAACCTCTGCCGATCAGCCAGGGCTTCTCTACGAGGCCCATGACTACGCTCTCCTTGGCGCGGCGGCGGACGCGGTGCTGCTCATGACTTATGAATGGGGCTATGCCGGCAGCGCACCCATGGCGGTAGCGCCAATCCCGCAGGTGCGCCGCGTGCTGGACTACGCGGTGACCGCCATAGCGCGCCAAAAGATCTACCTGGGCGTTCCCACCTATGGCTACGATTGGCCTCTTCCCTATGTGCAGGGAGTAACGCGGGCAAAGTCCCTCTCCCCCGTGGAGGCAACGGCTCTTGCCGCCCGGTACGGCGCCGAGATCCAATACGATGACCGCGCCCAAGCCCCCCACTTCCGCTACCGCGCCGCGGATGGCACGGAGCACGAGGTGTGGTTTGAGGACGCCCGCAGCATTCTCGCCAAGTTGGATCTCGTGGCGGAATACGGCTTTCGGGGCGTGGGCTACTGGAATCTCATGCGGCCTTTTCCCCAGAATCTCCTGCTTTTGAGCCAAAAGTTCTCGGTTTTAAGCGGTATTTGATTTTTAGGTTGAAAAAAAGCACACAATATGATATGATAATTGCACTTTGTGAGTCCTCCGCGTGCATCTGCGGAGCCGGTCTTGCGCAATGGATGCCCACGAACCATGTCAGGCGGGGACCCGAGCAGCATTAAGAGGGATTTTTCATGTGCCG
>JAFQLA010000187.1 GCA_017396725.1 Oscillospiraceae bacterium | reverse complement strand
TCTTGCGAGACCAATGTTCTGCCACTATTCTAGCCCTTTGGCAAAGACAAAACCATTAACTCCCTGCATAGGGTAAAAAACAAAAAAGAAGCACTCCTTTCGGAATGCTTCTTTTATTTGTGTTTATAAGCCTATGTAAGGGAAACGGCTTAATGGGGGAAATGAAAGACGGCGTCCGCCTGAACGGATGCCGTCTTTTTAAGAGAATATCAGTTTTGGTAGAACTCCAGCAGCTGATCCAGCGGCATGGGGCGGGCCAGAGCGAAGCCCTGCACACGGTCCACACCGTGGGAGCGGAGAGTCTCCACTTCGGCCATGGTCTCCGCGCCTTCGGCGATGACCTCAAGGCCCATATCGTGGAAGAGCTTGGTGAGGGTGCGGGCGGTGGCGTACTGATTGTCACGGGCGCGCTGGCTGCGGACGAGGCAGCCATCCAGCTTGATGATCTGGAAGGGCAGCTGCAGCAGGCAATTGAAATTGGAGTAGCCCGCGCCGAAATCGTCCAGGAAGAAGCGGTAACCCTGAGAGACCAGATCTTCCATAATGGACTGGGTCTGCTCAAAGGTATCGAGAATGGCGCGCTCGGTGAATTCCAGGCAGATGCGGCGGTGCTGGATGCCCGCGCGGTCCACGATGCTGTTGAGGCGGGTGACAAAGCCCTTATCCAGCAGCTGGGGCATGGGGACATTGACGGAAACGCTGACATTATCCAGCTGGTGATAGCAGCTGAGAATGTCGCAGACCTCCTCCAGCACGAACCATGTGATGGGAGCGATGCGGCCGGTGGCCTCGGCAAGGGGGATGAACTCGCCGGGGCTTACCAGGCTGCCGTCCTGCTCCCGCAGGCGGATGAGAGCCTCCATAGAGCAGAACTTGCCGGTGGCAAGGCACTTGACGGGCTGGAACCACACCTCGTAGCCGCTGGCGCGGTCCACGGTGTCGAGGCGCTCCATGAGATAGCGCTCGCGGCGCATCTCGCGGCCCAGATCCTCGGTATAGCGGATGTAGCGGTGCTTTTCCTCGTAGGCACGGGCGGCGGCGTATTCCAGCTTTTCGTAGAATTCCGCGGCGCTGGAGGCCGCTTCGTTGACGGCGTATTCCACCGCCACATATTCGATGGTGACGGGTTTACCCATGCAGACGGTGGGGCGGTCAAGGAAGTCCAGCAGCTCACCGGTGCGCTTTTCCTCATCGGACTCGAAGAGGGCGGGGAGGATGAGGGCGAAAACGGTGCCGTTCATGTGGAAGGCCATGGAGTCCTTAAAGAGCTTTTCCAGCGCGAAGGCAAACTGATAGAGGAACTCGTCGCCGAAAAGGTGGCCGTGCTTCTGGTTGATGGCGCCGAAGTTTTTGATGTTGATGAGATAGGTGCGGAAGGGTTCTTTGCGCTCCATGCGGCGCTCGGCTTCACGGAAGAAGCGGTGGCGGTCATTGAGCTTGGTGAGGGTGTGGATGCCCTGCCGCTGGCCCTGGAAGGTGAGGAAGAGGACGGCGTCCACCATGGAGAGGATGAAGCCGTTGAGCATGATGGAGGGGTGGATGCGCTGGATGAGGATGCACAGCACGCCCACGGGGAAGGTCAAAAGCAGGGCGCGGGTCATGGGGCGGCCGGCGATCTTGCGGTTGCGGATATAGCAGATCACCACCAGCGCCATCTGGCAGATGACAACGATGTAGCCCAAGGCGTTGAGGGGGCCGCGGCAGTATTCGCCGGCGGCGTCAAAGTAGAAGAGCCAGCCGGTTTTGATGTTGGCAAGCACCAGAATGAAATACACCGTGATGAGGATCAAAAGGCCGCGGCGGGCGTTGGTCATGCAGTGGTTATCGTGGGCGTGGGCCAGAATTTTGCGGAAGAGGAACATGGCCATAGCCGAGGTGGTGACGATGTTGGCGAGGAAGTAAAGGGTGTTGACGCTCATGTCCAGCCACAGCGGGACGCCGGGGGTGTTGAGCAGAATACCCGCCACGATATCCACCAGCGCGGAGGCGGCGGTGAAGAAAAGGCAGGCGATGAAATACTTGCTGTCCACGGGCATGTAGCGGGGGCGGGTGCTGCCGTCAAAATAGAAGAGGAACAGAACCAGCACGAGGCCGATGGCAAAATAATCTCCTACGAAAACCATGTCATACTCCTGACAAAGCGCAATGCGCCGATATTTTGGTAACAGAAAACGGTAACTTTTTATATTCGCACACTACAATATATCCCTCTGCGTGTGACTTTTCAAGTATGTTTACCAAATTGATACACTTTTTATGGAAAAACACCAAAAAAACCGCACTTTTTGGCACCCTGCGGAGCGGCTTTGGGCGAAAAAGGCAAAATCGGGGGGAGATTTGAGGGGGAGGGGGGTGCGAGTCTCTCCCCCACCGCTGCGCGGAGCCCCCTCGTCAGAGGGGGCGGTGGATGGGAGAAGAGGTCTTCCGCGGCTTACGGCGGGGGAGGCATGAAAAAGCCCCGTACCCATGGGTACGGGGCTTGGTTATTCGGCGGCGGGAGCGGTTTCGTCCGCCCGGTATTCCATGATGTCCTCCACACGGCAGTTGAGGATGCGGCAGAAGGTATCGATGGTGTGGGTGCTGACGCTTTCGTTGCGCTTGAGGCGGGTGATTTGGGCGGGGCTGATGTGGTGCTGTTTAATGAGGGCATATTGGGAGACGCCCTTTTCCTTCATAAAAGCCCAAAGCTTGTCGTATACGATCATTCCCGCACCTCGCTTTCTACTTGCATGTTAACCGAAAGCGGTGTATATTGATATTAACCAAAATCGGTTAATACTGGAAAGAAATATGTGTGATTATTGAATATCTTATATGAAAAATATGAGAGGTGGAAAATGGACAATAATTTGGTGGTTGAAAACGGCATATTAAAAGCCTATACCGGAAACGAAAAAATAGTAGCTACTCCCGGCGATGTGAGTCGAATCGGCAAAGGCGCCTTCAAAAACAGCAAGGTTGAGACAATCTTTCTTACACCCGGCAATCTGAAAAGTATTGATGAGGAAGCCTTTTGTGGTTGCTCGGCCCTGGAAGGAATTCAGATTCCCGACGGCGTGGTGCAAATCGGAGACCGTGCATTTGCCGATTGCGCTTCTTTGAAGTATATTCAGATTCCGTCATCTGTGATGCTGGTGGGAGAGG
>JAFQLA010000186.1 GCA_017396725.1 Oscillospiraceae bacterium | reverse complement strand
GTGACCATGGTGGCAGCCCAGGTCATGGGCAACGATGTGACCGTCGGCATCTGCGCCTCTCAGGGCAATTTCCAGCTCAATGTCTTTATGCCCGTCTGTGCCTATAATTTCCTCCAGTCCGTCCGCCTGCTGGGCGATAGCCTGGACTCCTTCCGCCGCAACTGCGTGGAGGGCATCCGGGCCAACCGTGAAAAGATGGCGGAGAACCTCCACCGCTCGCTGATGCTGGTGACGGTGCTGAGCCCCTCCATCGGTTATGATAATGCGGCCAAGGTGGCCAAAAAGGCCCACGCGGAAAACATCTCCCTCAAAGAAGCCACCCTTGCCATGGGCCTTATGACGGAGGAGGAATTCGACCGCGTGTTCCACCCCGAAGAAATGATTTGATTCCGCTGAAAGGAGATCAGCTATGAAATCTTACAAGGATTTTGTCAACTACCAGCGCTTCTTCCCCGATAAGGACGGTTATTTCGGCGAGTACGGCGGCGCTTTCCTGCCCCCCGAACTGGTCCCCGCTTTTCAGGAGATCAATGACGCCTATCTTGAGATCTGCCAGAGCTCCCAGTTCATCAACGAGCTGCGCCGCATCCGCCGCGAGTTTCAGGGCCGCCCCACTCCCGTGTACCATTGCGAGCGCCTGAGCCGCATTTTCGGCAAGTGTCAGATCTACCTCAAGCGTGAAGATCTCAACCACACCGGTGCCCACAAGCTCAACCACTGCATGGGCGAAGGTCTCCTTGCCAAGTTCATGGGCAAGAAGAAGATCATCGCCGAGACCGGCGCCGGCCAGCACGGTGTGGCTCTCGCCACCGCTGCCGCTTACTTCGGCCTTGAGTGCGATATTTACATGGGCGCGGTGGATATTGCCAAGCAGCATCCCAACATCATCCGCATGGAAATGCTGGGCGCCAATGTGATCCCCGTCACCGCCGGTCAGCAGACGCTGAAAGAAGCGGTAGACGCTGCCTTTGAAGGCTACATGAAGGAATACCACGATGCCATCTACTGCATCGGTTCCGTTCTGGGCCCCCATCCCTTCTCCCTGATGGTCCGCGATTTCCAGCATGTTATCGGCGAGGAAGCCAAGCAGCAGTTTTTGGAAATGACGGGCCACCTGCCCGATGCAGTCTGCGCCTCCGTAGGCGGCGGCTCCAATGCCATCGGCATGTTCAGTTCCTTCCTCAATGAGCCTGTGGATATCATCGGCGTAGAGCCTCTGGGCCGCGGCACCGGCGTGGGCGAACACGCCGCCTCCATGCGTTTTGGCACCAAGGGCCGCATCCACTGCTATGAGACCATTACCCTGCAGGACGAAAAGGGCGAGCCCCTGCCTGTTTACTCCATCGCCTCCGGCCTTGACTATCCCGGCATTGGTCCCGAGCACGCATACCTGCGTGACTGCGGCCGCGTGAATTACGATGCCGTCAGCGACGAAGAGGCTATGGAAGCTTTCTATCTCCTCTGCCGCAACGAAGGCATCATCCCCGCGCTGGAAAGCTCCCACGCCGTGGCTTACGCACTGCGCTATGCCAAGGAAAACAAGACCGGCTCCATCCTCGCCTGCCTCTCCGGCCGCGGCGATAAGGATATCGACTTCATCTACGATAAGTTCGGCAACGGCGACGAATTTTTGAAAAATCGCGGTTTCTAAACCAAACGAGGGTCTTTCGACCCTCGTTTTTCTTTTCCCATCACAAAAAATTTACAAATCCCGCCCCTCTCCTTTTACAGCGATTCTTGCAATGAAGAAAGGGATGGATTATAATAAGCCAAACGATTTTTAACTTTCGAAAGGAGTATGGATATGGGTCTTATCAAAGCTGCGCTGGGTTCTGCAGGCGGTGTACTTTCCGATCAGTGGAAGGAGTATTTCTACTGTGAGGCAATGGACGCCGATGTCCTTGCCGTCAAAGGCACGAAGCGCACCGGCAAGCGTTCTTCCAACACCAAGGGTTCGGAAAACATCATTTCCAGCGGCTCCGTCATCGCTGTCAACGAAGGGCAGTGCATGATGATCGTGGAACAGGGCAAAGTGGTGGATGTATGCGCCGAGCCCGGTGAATACACCTACGATCTTTCCACCGAGCCTTCTCTTTTCTGCGGCGATCTGGGCCAGAGCATCGGCGAAGTGTTCGAAGCCATCGGCAAGCGCTTCACCTTCGGCGGCGAACCTCCCAAGGATCAGCGCGTTTACTATTTCAACACCAAGGAAATCATCGGCAATAAGTACGGCACTCCCTCCCCCGTCCCCTTCCGCGTGGTAGACGCCCGGGTAGGTCTGGATGTGGATATCTCCGTGCGCTGCTTTGGTGAATACAGCTACCGCATCACCAATCCTCTTTTGTTCTACACCAATATCTGCGGCAATGTGGACCGTGCCTTCACCCGCGGCGAGCTGGATAACCAGCTGAAAACCGAACTTCTCACCGCGCTGCAGCCCGCTTTCGCCAAGATCTCCGCCATGGGCATCCGCTACAGCGCTCTGCCCGGCCACACTATGGAACTGGCCGATGCGCTGAACGAAGTACTTTCCAAGAAGTGGCGCGATACCCGCGGCATTGAGATCGTCTCCTTCGGCGTGAGCAGCATCAAGGCCAACGAAGAAGATGAGGCCATGATCCGCGATATGCAGAAGAGCGCAGCCTTCCGCGATCCCTCTATGGCCGCCGCCCAGCTGGTGGGCGCTCAGGCAGACGCTATGCGAGCCGCTGCCGCCAACCAGAACGCAGGCCCCGCCATGGCCTTTATGGGCATGAATATGGCACAGGGCGCAGGCGGCGCCAGCGCGCAGGATCTCTACAAGATGGCAGCTGCCGCCCCCGCGGCTTCTCCCGCAGCCGGCGGTTGGACCTGTGCCTGCGGCCACAGCGGCAACACCGGCAACTTCTGCTCCGAGTGCGGCGGCAAGAAGCCTGCAAGCGGCTGGATCTGCGCCTGCGGCAAGGAAAATAACGGTAAGTTCTGCTCCGAATGCGGCGCCAAGCGCCCCGGTGGTTTCCGCTGCGACAAGTGCGGCTACGAAGTACCTGACGGCGCTCCCGTGCCCAAGTTCTGCCCCGAATGCGGTGATGTCGTTACCGCGGCAGATGTGAAGTAACCCACCCCCTTGTGCTCCATGGAGGTATCTCATATGTCTGCACAGATCACCAATTATCAGTGCCCGGCCTGCACAGGCCCGCTGCACTTTTCCGCCGAGAGCGGAAAGCTGGAGTGCGATTATTGCTCCAGCAGCTATACCCCCGAGGAGATCGACGCCCTCTATGCCGAAAAAAACGACGACACCAAGCCCGAAGAAGTGCCGGAAGGCTTTGTGGAAGAAGTAGAAGGCGACTACTCCACCGAGGATGTCTCCTGGGGAGAGGACGGAGAAAAAGTCCGTGTGTATTCCTGCCCCTCCTGCGGCGCGGAACTCATCTGCGATGAGACCACCGCCGCCACCGCCTGCCCGTACTGCGGCAATCCCACGGTGGTGCCCTCGCAGCTCTCCGGCATTCTGAAACCCGATTTTGTTCTCCCCTTCAAGGTGGATAAGAAGGCGGCCGTTGCCGCCATCCGTGCCCACTATAAAGGAAAGAAGCTGCTGCCCCGCTCCTTTGCCGACACCAATCATATTGAAGAGGTCAAGGGCGTGTATGTTCCCTTCTGGCTTTACGATGGCGTTGTGGATGCGGACATCGCTTACCGCGCCTCCCGCTCCCACAGCTATACCCACGGCAACACCCGCATCACCAATACAGACCACTTCTATGTGCGCCGCGCCGCCACGGTGGAATTTGACCGCATCCCTGCGGACGCCTCCACCAAGATGCCGGATGAATACATGGATTCCATCGAGCCCTTTGATTATTCCGAGCTCAAGCCTTTCTCCCTTTCCTATCTTCCCGGCTACATGGCAGATAAATATGATATCACGGCAGATGTCTGCGCCCAGCGGGCCGATAACCGCGCCAAGCAGTCCGCCCGTGATATTCTGATGCGCAGCGTCATCGGCTACACCACCTGTATCCCCTATGCCGAGACCATCCGCGTTAAGCGCGGCAACGCCCACTATGCCCTCCTCCCCGTGTGGCTGCTGACCACCCGCTGGAATGACCAGACTTTCCTCTTTGCCATGAACGGACAAACCGGCAAGATGGTGGGCAACCTTCCCATTTCCAAGGGCAAGTTCTTCGCGTGGTTCGGCGGCATCGCCGCTCCCATCGCGGTGTTGCTTGCCGCGCTGCAGTTTCTGCTTTAAGGAGGTGGCGACATGAAGAAAATCGCATTGCTTTTTGCCCTTTTGCTTCTGCTCCTCACCCTCCCCGCTCACGCCGCGCAGGACTTTCATGTATACGATGAAGCCGACCTCCTTACCGACGATGAGGAAGCCAAGCTCAGCGAGATGGCAGCAGACCTCTCCGCTCAGTATGACTGCGGCATCCATCTTGCCGCGGTAGAGGATTACACCGAGCTCTCCGACGCCCGCAGCTTTGAAGCTTTTGCTGAGGAATTCTATCACGAAAACCTGCTGGGCTTCGGCGCCGAGCGCAACGGCATTCTCCTGATCCTCAGCATGGCAGAGCGGGACTATGACCTCTGCGCTTACGGTGAAGCGGCCCACACCGCCTTTACCGATTACGGCAATGAAATCCTCAGCGAAGAATTTCTCGATGACTTCGGCTATGACGATTGGTACAGCGGTTTCTACGATTATGTCATCGCCTGCGGCGATTTCCTGGAAGAGGCCGAAAGCGGCACCCCCGTGGATGTGGGCAGCGGGCAGATGGCCTTTGGCACAAGACTTCTCATCATCTTTGTGCCCTCTCTCCTCATTGCTCTTATCGTCTGCCTTGTTTTCCTCTCCCAGATGAAGACCGCGCGCCGCCGCGGCAACGCCGCGGACTATGTCTGCGACGGCGGCATCCACATGTACATCCGTCAGGACTTCTTCACCCACCGCACCACCCGCCGGCAGGTGATCCAAAGCAGTTCCGGCGGCACCAAGATCAATAGCGGCGGTTTCTCCCACCGCAGCGGAAAATTCTAAAAGAAAAAGCTGACTGCTT
>JAFQLA010000001.1 GCA_017396725.1 Oscillospiraceae bacterium | reverse complement strand
GGCGCCGATGGAAAATTCCTTTTTATTTTCGTTGATGCCGTCAAGCCCCAGATCGGAGAGGTCGATGGCGGTGTGAACGGCGGTGTTGCCCGCCCGCAGCCAAAGCATGCCGCCCAGAATGCGGGTGGAGCGCTTCTGGTTGAGCTCATAAGCCTCTTCCAGACTTTTGGCGCGCACATAGTTCTGGATCGTGATCATAAAGAACACCTCATTATCGAAAATACAAATAACTGTATCGAAATTATAGCATGAAACAAGGGTTTGGAAAAGAGCATTTGCGAGGATTCACGGCAAATTTCGACTGTAAAAGAGGGCAGAGGCGAATAAAAAAAGACCCGCCGCGGATTCACGCAACGCAAAATATTGCCGGCCAAAGAAACAGGGGACAGGCCCATAGGCCCGTCCCCTGCGGTGATTATGCGGATATGTTACGCTGTACGCCTTAGCCGAGAGCCACCATGCTGAATACCAGCGCGAAAAGCGCTACGGTTTCGCAAAGGCCGACCACCGTAATATACTGGGAGAAGCCTTTGCCGGTTTCGGCAAGAGCGTCCGCGCCGGCGGCGCCTGCCTTGCCCTGTACCACGGCGGAGGCTGCCATGGCCACGCCGGAGGCGATGCCGAGACCGCAAAGGAAGGCGGGATCGGCGCTGGAGGAGCTCATCTGCTGCATCAGCAGGAAACCGTAAATGGTCTGGGTCAGGGGAGCACCTGCGAATACGGTGAGGATGAAGGGAGCTGCCTTATTGCTCATATAGCACTTTTTCCAAGCGCCGATGGAAGCCTGACCTGCAATACCGATGCCGATGGCAGAACCCGTAGCGGCAATACCCATTGCCAGAGCGGTAGCTAAAATACCAAAATTCATAATATTTCTCCTTATATCGAATTTATTCTTCAAAAGGTTTGAATTTATGTCCGCTCCAGGACATATCAAGATGCGACGAAAACTCCAGGGTGTTCAGACGGATACCGTGAACGATCACCGAGAGAACATTGAGGATCATATTGAGTCCGTGGCCGAACACCAGAAGAACGATGGCAATGATCATGAACATGAAGTTCCCAAGCATGGGGCTTGCCAGTTCATTGACTGTCGCCGAGATCGCCGCACCCGCAAGGCCCACGGCCCAAAGGCGGATATAGGAAACGATATCGGAAAAGACATTCACCACGCCCAGCAGCACGGAAACGATGTTTTTCAGGCTGGAAAGCACGGACTTTACCAAATTTCCTTCATAGTTGGAGAAAATGAAACTCATGGCAAAACCCACCAGCACAAGGCAAAGAGCCACCGTACCTACGGGAATGCCGCCCAGCACAAGGCCGAAGCTGAAAACTTCAGCGTTGACAACGAAGCTCAGCACCACATAGAAGATGCCCAAAAGCTGCATGATAGCGCCGATATCGCCCAGGATCTTTACAGATCTTCTGTTGCGCGCGGCAACCTTGATGTGGGCCACCGTCAGCTGGATGAGGGCCAGAGAGAAGCAGAAGATCTGCAGATTCTGCGCCGTAGTGAGGCCATAGGCGCCCTGTGTCCAGAAGGGATACCAGATCTTATCGGCATACACATTGGAGATCACCGGTACAGAGAGCTTCTGCAGCCAAACCGGCAGCTGCGTGGCCGAAAGACCGAACCATGTGCAGGTAAGAGTACCCCAAAGGATGGTGGAAAGACCGAAGAGACCCACTAGAAGGAAGGCGGGGGGAACATCCTTTTTCCCCGCTTTGGCTTTGAGGATCAGCGCCGCGGCAACGGCGGTGATCAGCAATCCGTAGCCCCCGTCACCGAAAATGATGCCGAAGAACACGAGGATAAACGCCAAAAACCAGCCGGAAATATCGTATTCGAAATAACCGGGCACGGTACCCAAAAAGTCGGTGAGGGGATAGATGAGGCTCACAAACTTATTGTTCCTGAGCTTGGTGGGCACATTATCCTCTTCCGTGGGATCTTCCGCCAGAAGGCCCCAGGACTGCGCCTGCGCCGTCTTTTTCAGCGCGTCGAGATTATCCTCTTCCACAAAGCCGGTGGAATACGCCACGGAAAAACGGGAGAGATCCTGGGTTTCCATGCCGGTGGCACAGACCTCGAATTCCACCTC
>JAFQLA010000185.1 GCA_017396725.1 Oscillospiraceae bacterium | reverse complement strand
GCGTCGCAGGTGGAGAGCTTCAGCCCGCCCCGCTTTTCCAATACCGCAAGGAGCATTGCCTCGCGGTTGTAGTCAAAGCCATTGCTGGTGCGGCGGGGCACATTGAAGCTGGTGGGCACCACCAGCGCCTGGATCTCCGCCAGCACAGGCCGCGCCCCTTCCATCACGCAGGTGACACAGGTGCCGGGAGTATCCTCCGGCCGCCCGGAAAGGAGCATTTCCGAGGGATTTTCCACCTCCGTGAGCCCTTCCTGACACATTTCAAAAACGCCGATCTCGTTGGTAGCGCCAAAGCGGTTTTTGGCGGCCCGCAAAATGCGGTAGGTCATGTGCTGGTCGCCTTCAAAGTAAAGCACGCAGTCCACCATGTGCTCGAGCACCTTGGGCCCCGCGATGGAGCCTTCCTTATTCACATGGCCGATGACAAATACCGTGATGCCCTGCCCCTTGGCGATCTGCATCAGCGCCATGGTGCAGTCCTTCACCTGACTCACGCTCCCCGCGGGAGAATCCAGCTCGTCATTATAAAGGGTCTGGATGGAGTCCACAATGAGGATATCGGGCTTTTCCGTGTTCACCGATTCGATCACATCCCCAAGGCAGGTCTCAGAGAGCACATAGAGCTGCTCAGAGCCCACCTTCAGCCGGTCGGAGCGCATCTTCAGCTGATATTCCGATTCCTCGCCCGAAACATAAAGCACCTTGGAATGGGTGCAAAGGGTCTTGCAGATCTGCAGCATCAAGGTGGATTTGCCGATGCCGGGGGCGCCGCCCACCAGCACGAGAGATCCCTTCACCGCGCCGCCGCCAAGCACTCTGTCCAGCTCGCCCATGCCGGTGGCAAAGCGGATCTCCTCATCGGCGGAAAGCTCGGAAATCAGATGCGCCTTGTGGACGCCAAAGCCGGTGCTTTTGGACGCGGATTTTCCGCCTTTCTTGGCCTCCCGCTGCTCCACCATGGTGTTCCACGCGCCGCAGGCGCTGCAGCGGCCTGCCCACTTGGGGGATTCATTGCCGCATTCCGTGCAGTAAAAAACGGTTTTCGTCTTCATGGGCGCGCTCCTTTAAAATCAAACATTTGTTTGATAGTATGATACCACCCTTTTCCTCGTCCGTCAAGGGGTATTGAGATACCCTGCCGCAATGGCGCAGGCCAGCTTTTTCTGGTGGTTTTCCGTCTGCAGAAGGGCCGTTTCCTCCGCATTGGAAAGGAAGCCGCATTCCACCAAAACGGCGCCCACAGCCGCGTTTTTCATGAGATACACCCCGCTTGGTGCCGCCTTCGCCTCCTTATCCCGCCCGCCGTTGATGGCATCATTCAGCGCCCGCTGGATCTCCTGCGCCACGGCCTCGCCTTGGGCGTTGTAAAAGGCCTGCGCCCCTCGGACGGAGGCGTCGGAAGGCAGTGAGTTCTGGTGGATGGAGAGCAAGATCCCGCCGGCCGTGCCGTTGACGATGGCCACGCGGTTTTTGAGATCGGACACCTTTTTTTGCCGCAGAGTCTGGGCCGAGTCATCGTGGATGGAGATATCCTCCTGCCGCGTCATCTTCGTCTCCACGCCCACAAAAATGAGAAGCTCGCTGAGCTTTTGGGCGATGGAGAGATTCACGCCGCTTTCCTTGGTGCCGTCCCGCGCCACCGCGCCGCCGTCCTCCCCGCCGTGTCCCGCGTCCACGATCACCGTCTGCCCCGCTTTCACGGGAGCGAACACCGCGGTCTCCCGCGGCGTAAAGACCGCGCAGAGAAGAAAAATCAGCCCCAGAGAAGCCAAGATCCGCCGTTTCTTTAAAATGATCACCCGCATATTATCACCCCACGGAGTCTATGCCCCGCCAAAGCCGTCCTATGCCGCAAAAAAGCCGGAGGCATCGCCCCCGGCTCTTACTTTATCGCATATTTTTCACGGCTTTTTTCCGCAGCTCCAGTTCCAGAATGGCGATCTTCATGCCCACATCATTGCGCTGCCTGCGGTTATTGATCAGGTAATCCAGGGAGCGAAGATAGGTGTTCTTACCCATGTGCTTGACGGCGAAAGCGTCCGCGTTCTTTTCGATCTCCTGCACGCGGCCTTCCAGAATGCTCTGCATTCTCTCTCTGCGGATGCTCTCGGGCGTTCTTTCGGGATCCTCGGCGCTATAGTCTCCGTTTACAAAATGCCCCAGCTCGTGGAGCATCAGGCAGAGGAAAATATCAGAATGCTCAAAAAGGCAGTCGCGGTGCATATCGTCGGTGTAGCCCACGGGATAGTCGCCGTTTTCGCCCTCCATCACATAAAGGGAAAGGTGGGTTCTCGCCTCGCTGTAAAGATTTTTGCTGTATATAACGGGCATCACGGTCTCCCCGCTCAGGGTATCCACGATCTTTGCCACCTCAACGGCTTCCGCTTCCCGATAATCCTTGTATTCACTGTTGCAGATCAGTTTGTACTGCCCTTTTGCCATGGTGATTCTCCTTTGTATTTTTCGTCTCGCGATCTGAGCCTATTATACGCCTTCCCCGCCCCTTATGCTATCCGCAAAATAACCAAATCCTCCCACCTCACACACTTAGCCCCTTTTTCCATATACTGTTGCAGGCGCAACGCGCCAATTTGAAAAGGAGGCAAATTCGTGGAGAACAATACGCAGCCTGAGCGCTGCTGCACCAAGATGCAGGGCAGCCTGCCTGCGCCCTGCGCGCCGCTGGCCTTTCCCTATGTGCCTGTGCAGTGTCAAAATCCGCCGCGCTATTCCCGTGAGCAGGCGCTGGCAACGGGCACCCTCTTCCCCGGTCTGGATCTTCCCTTCAAGGGGCAGATGCAGCGAAGACTCTCCAACGGCAATACCGCCCTTGCCGAGCTGATGGCCTTGGATTTTGCCGTGGATGAACTGGGTCTTTACCTTACCACCCACCCCGATGACAGTGAAGTATTTTCCCTTTACCGTTCTTATATCGCATTGGCTGAAGAAGGCCGTAAAAAGTATCAGGAGCTGTACGGCCCCCTGCGCCAGACGGATCTCACCAAGGACGCTTTCCGCTGGCTCATGGATCCCTGGCCCTGGGATGAAGGAGGCAGCAAATAAATGTTTGTATATGAAAAGAAGCTGCAGTACCCCGTAAAGATCAAAAATCTCAACCCCAAACTGGCTGCCGTCATCATCTCGCAGTACGGCGGCCCTCACGGTGAGCTGGGCGCGTCCCTTCGCTATCTCAGCCAGCGCTATTCCATGCCCTATCCCGAGCTGAAAGGTCTCCTGACGGATATCGGCACGGAGGAGCTGGGCCATCTTGAGATCGTGGGCACCATCATCCACCAGCTGACCCGCAACCTCACCTGCGAGCAGATCAAAGCCTGCGGGTTTGACACCTATTTCGTGGACCATACCACGGGCGTCTATCCTGTGGCGGCCTCCGGCGCGCCGTGGAGCGCCAATACCATTTCCGTCACCGGCGACACCATTGCCGATCTGACGGAAGACCTTGCCGCCGAGCAAAAGGCCCGCGTGACCTATGATAATATCCTGAGACTTTCCGACGATCCCGATGTGGACGATGTCATCCAGTTCCTT
>JAFQLA010000184.1 GCA_017396725.1 Oscillospiraceae bacterium | reverse complement strand
ATGCACCAGAGGGCCCATTTCGCAGAAGCCGTGGCAGCCGCTCATCTTCATGTGCAGGCTCTTTTCCTCGTCGCTGTCGTGCTTAAGGCCGATATATACTTCAAGGCCGCGCTTGGCGCACTCTTCCTTAAAATTGTCATAGATCTTCATAGCGCCGCCGGCAATGCAGCCGGTACCTGCGCAGATGAGGACGGAGGGCACCTGCGCGCTCTGCATAAGAGCGTTGCGGGCCTTAGCCTGATAGACATGGAAGCCGTCGCGTGTCATCTTTACTTTTTTCATGCTTCAGCTTCCCCCTTTCTGATCTCTTCCAAAAGTGCAAGAGCCGCCTCAGGCGTCATCTTGGCGTGAACCTCACCGTCAATGGTCATAACGGGCGCAAGGCCGCAGGCGCCGAGACATGCCACGGTCTCCAGCGTAAACATACCGTCTGCCGAGGTTTTTTTCTTGCCGGAGAGGCAAAGATAGTCATAAATGGCATCGTAAATCGGGCCGGACTTGCGGACATGGCACGCCGTGCCTGCACAGACCTTGATGATATGCTTGCCCTTGGGTTCCAGAGAGAAGTTCTCATAGAAGGTGGCAACACTGTACACCTTTGCGGTGCTGACGCCCAGCATATCGGCAACCACGGTCATGGCCGTCTCACTGAGGTAGCCGCATTCGGCCTGAATATCCTGCAAAATAGCGATCAGATTGCTCTTGGAAGAATCGTGCGCTTCAACGATCTGAGCAACACGGGCGAGGTTATCTTTCATATTCCGTCTCCTCATATTTCATTTTCAAAGCGACAGGCGCAGAAAACGATTTTAACAACTGTCAAAAAATTAACAAAATTGTTGAGGATTGTCAAGGCCTTAACAAAACTTTGGCGGAAGTGCCACATTTCACCAATTAAATTGTATACTTTCACCAAGGCTTTTCCCCTTGCGGCTCTAAGACCGACAGGATGCGCCGTTCCCTTCCCTGCCGCCGCGTGAAAAACTGTTGAGTTTTTGATAGCAAGTGATATAATCTAATATTATTTGCTATCAATCTGCTTTGAAGAAAAGCGGATTTCACTCTTTTGAAAGAGGTGGCCTTTCTCATGAAAATTATCATCGCAGGCGACGGTAAAGTAGGCGCTACCCTGACCCGCCAGCTCTCCCGCGAAGGCTGTGACCTCACGGTGATCGACTCCAATCCCCGCGTGCTGGACGCCAGCGTGGAGGCCTATGATGTGATGGCCGTTTGCGGCAACTGCGCCGCTATGAGCACCTTGCGCAGCGCAGGCGTGGAATCGGCGGATCTTCTCATCGCCGCCACCAGTGCCGACGAGGTGAATCTCCTTTGCTGCATGACCGCCCACGGCATGAATCCCGACCTCCACACCATCGCCCGCATCCGCACCCCGGAGTACACCGAGCAGATCTATTCCATGCGGGATCTTTTCGCCCTCTCCATGACGGTGAATCCCGAAAAGCAGACCGCCACGGAAATTTTCCGTCTTCTGCGCTATCCCGGCTTTTTGAAGCGCGACACCTTTGCCCGTGGCCGCGTGGAGATCGTGGAGCTGCAGATCAAGGCAGAGAGCAAGCTGCGGGGCGTTATGCTCAAGGATCTGGGCAGCGTCATCAAGTCCCGTGTGCTGATCTGCACCGTTTTGCGGGACGGTAAGGCCATGATCCCCGGCGGTGATTTCGTGCTGGAGGAAAATGACCGTATCCTCGTCACCGCTCCTACGGCTGAACTTGCCACCCTTTTGGAAAACCTGGGCATCACCACCCACAAGGTCAACGATGTCATGATCTGCGGCGGCGGCCGCATCGCTTACTATCTTTCCAGCATCCTTCTCAAAAGCGGCATCCGTGTGCGCATTGTGGAAAAGGATTACGACCGCTGCGTGGCCCTTGCCGGGATGCTGCCCAAGGCATCCGTGATCCATGCTGACGCCAGCAACCTCTCCGTGCTGGAGAGCGAGGGACTTGCCGAGTGCGACGCGCTGGTATCCGCCACCGGGCTGGATGAGCTCAATGTGGTGCTTTCTCTTTACGGCGCCAACCTCAATGTGCCCCAGATCATCACCAAGCAGGGGCGCGTGGACAATCTGAACATCGTGGCCAAGCTGCCCATGGGCAGCATCATCTGCCCCAAGGAGCTGTGCTCCAGCTCCATCGTGCGCTATGTCCGCGCCATGCGCAACCAGACCGGCGCGGCGCTGAGCGTCCACTCCATCGCAGACGCGCAGGCGGAGGCTATGGAATTCCGCATCACGGAAAACACCCGCTGCTGCGGTGTGCCCCTGAAGGACCTGCATCTGAAAAAAGGCGTGCTGATCGTCTCCATCTCCCGAAACGGCGTGACGCAGATCCCCAACGGCGATTCCTTCTTCCTCGCAGGCGACTCGGTGGTCATCGTCACCAACAGCAACAGCATCATCTATCAGGTCAACGACATCTTCGAATGAAAGGCGCCTTATGAACTTTAAAATGATCGGGCGCTTTATCGCCCTCATACTGTGGGTGGAGGCAGTGGTGATGATCCCCCCTGCTCTCATCTCCCTTTTCGATGGGGATGCCGCTGATTTTGCCGCCTTTGCCATCTCCCTCGCCGTGGCCGCCATTCTGGCAGGCGCTCTCTATATACCCTGCCGCAAGGCACGGCGCAATTTCTATGCCCGCGAGGGTCTTGTGTGCGTAGGGTTAAGCTGGGTGATCCTGAGTCTTTGCGGGGCGCTGCCCTTTGTGATCTCCGGCTCCATCCCCCGCTTTATCGACGCGCTTTTTGAGATCGTCTCCGGCTTTACCACCACGGGCGCTTCCATCCTCACGGATGTAGAGGCGCTGGGACGCGGCATACTCTACTGGCGCAGCTTCAGCCATTGGCTGGGCGGCATGGGCGTGCTGGTGTTCCTGCTGGCTATCGTGCCCATCAGCGGGCGAAACAGCGGCTTTTCCGTGCACCTTCTGCGGGCGGAGAGCCCCGGCCCCACGGTGGAAAAGCTGGTGCCCCGCATGCACAATACCGCCGTGATCCTCTACATCATGTATATCGCGCTGACGGTGGCGGATATCATCTTCCTGCTTTGCGGCGGCTTATCTCTTTTCGATTCCCTCTGCATCGCCTTCGGCACGGCCGGCACCGGCGGTTTCTCTGTACTCAACGCCAGCTGCGCCGCCTATTCCCCCTATATTCAGAATGTGACCACCGTTTTCATGCTGCTTTTCGGCGTGAACTTCAACTGCTATTACCTGCTTTTGATGCGCCAGATCCGCGGCGTGATCCGGGACGAAGAGATCCGCCTCTATTTCGGCCTTGCTGCCGCCTCCATCGTCCTTATCGCGTGGAATGTCCGCAGCATGTATGATACTTTGGGCGAAACGGTGCGTCACGCTGCCTTCCAGGTGGCCTCCATTATGACCACCACGGGCTTTGCCACCACCGACTTTAACCTTTGGCCCAGTTTTTCCAAAGCCATCCTTTTGATGCTTATGCTGGTAGGCGCCTGCGCCGGCAGCACAGGCGGCGGCTTCAAGTGCTCCCGCGTACTGATCCTTACCAGAAGCCTGCACCGCCGTACCCGCCAGATCCTCTACCCGCAGGAAGTGCGGGTGGTGCGGCTCAGCAATCATGTGATCAACGAACAGGTGGTTTCCAAGACCGCTATGTATCTCGTGGGCTACATGTTCATCACCGTGCTCAGCACCCTCGCCATCTCGCTGGATAATTTCTCTCTCACCACCAATCTTTCCGCCGTGATCGCCTGTTTCAACAACATCGGTCCCGGCTTTGAGATGGTCGGCGCCACAGGCAACTACTCTGCCTTCAGCGATTTTTCCAAGATCGTGCTGATCTTTGATATGCTGGCAGGCCGCCTGGAGATCTTCCCCATTCTGGTGCTGTTCTCCCGCCGCACCTGGAAACGGTAAAAGAGCAAAAAAGAACGCTGACCGAAAGGTCAGCGTTCTTTCTTGTTTGCTTTAGTTCACCACATTCTGAGGCTTTCCCGCGCAGAAAGCCTTCAGGTTTTCCACGGCCACGCCCACAAGGCGGGTGCGGGCTTCCAAAGTAGCCCAGGAGATATGGGGGGTCATGAGGCAGTTCTTCGCGGTAAGGAGAGGGCTATCGGCATTGATGGGCTCCACGCCGGCGACATCGATGCCTGCGGCATAGACCTTGCCGGAGTTCAGCGCGTCCGCCAGATCCTGCTCCACCACAAGACCGCCGCGGGCATTATTGAGGATGATGACGCCATCTTTCATCTTGGCGATATTGTCACGGTTGATGATGCCCTTATTTTCAGGGAACAGCGGACAATGGAGGCTCACCACATCCGCACGGGCGAAAAGCTCGTCCAGCTCCACATATTCGCCGATGGCTTCCCCCTCAGGATTGGGGCGGCTGCCGGAGGCGATAACAGTCATACCCAGCGCCTTGGCCACGGCGCCTACGGTGCGGCCGATGCTGCCAAAGCCGATGATGCCCATGGTCTTGCCGCAAAGCTCAATGAGAGGATAGTCCCAGAAGCAGAAGTCCTTGCCGCTGCTCCAGCGGCCTTCATGGACGGCAGCGCTGTGCTCGGAGGTATGCTCACAGATCTCCAGCAGCAAAGCGATGGCCATCTGGGCGGTGGAATAGGTGCTGTAAGAAGGCACATTGGTAACGGGGATGCCCTTTTCACGGGCGTGGACATAGTCCACGATATTGTAGCCGGTGGCCAGCACGCTGATCATCTTCACGCCGGGGCAGGCATCGATCACCGCTGCGGAAATGGGGGTCTTATTGGTGTAAACCACATCGGCATCTCCAATGCGGCGGATGATCTCCGCTTCATCGTGAGGAGTGCGGTCATAAACGGTAAGGTCTGCGTATTCTTTCATCGCGTCCCAGCTGAGGTCGCCGGGGTTTGCGGTATAAGCATCCAGAATCACAACTTTCATGGGAATATCTCCTTTCCAAAAGTGCCTTGCGGCATCCTCTTCAGTATGCCACAAAAAGGTGAAAAGTCAAGATTCCTCTTCCATGGCAAGGTAAAGCTCCTCGCACTCCTGCTGCGCGCGGATGAGGATGTTGATGGCCTTCTCGCTCTCGCGCACCATCTTGAAATACAGCTCCTTATAGTCAATATTAACTTCCTTTCCTTTTACTTCTTCCATAAAGCTTCTCCTTTTGGAATTATTTTGGAATTACGGTAATTCCACCAAGAGAATAGTATCACAGGACGGAATTAAAATAAAGTCACTATGATGCTATTTTGAGGTGCTACTATGGCAATTAAAAGTATTTCTGTCCGCATGGACGCAGAGATGTTGGATAAGCTCCATGTAATCGCCGATTATGAAGGTCGGTCAGCAAATAGTCAGATGCTGATTCTCGTGCGTGACTGTATCGAAGAATACGAGAAGAAGCACGGCCCCATCACCTTCGGCAAGGAAAAGTAAAAAAAGCAAAGAAAAAGACCTGCGCCTTCAGGCAGCAGGTCTTTTTTTATTCTTTTATTCACACCAGCGCCGGAAACCGCTGCACTCAATGCCGAATTCATCGAGAATTTTGCCCGTGATATGGTGGGTCATATCCTCAATGGTCCGGGGCTTGATGTAAAAGGTCATCATGGGAGGCAGCACCACCGCGCCCAGCTCCACCACCGTCTGCATGTTTTTAAGATGAAGACCGTGGATAGGCGTCTCACGGACGGCCATCACCAGTTTGCGCCGCTGCTTGAGCATCACATCCGCCGAGCGCAGCAGCAGATTATCCGCATAGCCCGTGGCAACACCGGCAAGGGTCTTCATGCTGCAGGGCACGATGACCATGCCTTCGGTGCGGAACGTGCCGCTTGCGATGGCAGCGCCGATATCTTTCACATCGTACACCACATCGGCAAGGGCTTCCACATCGCAAAGCTCCAGCTCCGTCTCCGCCGCAATGGTGCGTCTGGCGCCATCGGTCACCACAAGGTGGGTCTCCCACTCTTCATGAAGACGCATCTCCCTGAGGAGATCAATGGCCAGAGGCGCGCCGCTGGCGCCGCTGATGCCAACTACCAGTCTTTTTTTCATAGGCTTAGAGATACTTGGAAAGATCTACTTTGGGATAGACCACACGGGTGTTGGTGCGGGACTCGGTGTTGCGGGTAGCGTCGATACCCATCTTGGTCTGCACGCCGCGGGTGTCGGAGCAGGGATCCAACTCGTGGCCCTGAGAGTTGGGCACATAGAAGATGTCATCTTCAGGCTTCACACGGGTGGAAACGGCCCACATGACGTCGGCTGCGTTGTAGATATCCACATCCTCGTCCACAACGATGACGTTCTTGATGTTGACATAGGTCATCATAGCGGCAAGGGCCACATTCTTGGGCTCGCCGGGATTCTTCTTGTGCAGCTGCACGAT
>JAFQLA010000183.1 GCA_017396725.1 Oscillospiraceae bacterium | reverse complement strand
TTTTGAATCAGTCAGGCAGAGAGATTAGTACTCAACCTTAACGGGCATACCGGTCTCCATGGACTTGTTGCATGCGATGGTGAAAGCAACGCTCTTGTAAGCGTCAGCATAGGGAGAACGAACCTTGGAAGCATCGCCGGACAGAACAGCATCCAGGAAGGTGCGGTCGCAGTCAACGCCGAAGTCGTTAGCGGTTCTGGTGGTAACGCCAACTTCGTTCTCGTTCTTTCTCTGAGTGCCGTCGCCCTTGATGATGCCGGCAACTTCAGCAGCCTTATCCTCAGCGATGTCACCGAAGGTGGTAACCTTGCTGCACAGAACGTAATCCATACGAGAGCTTCTGGAGCCGAAGGTCATCTTGGAATCCCAGGAAGCGCCGTCCAGAGAGTAGCAGCCGGTCATCATGGTAGCGGTAACGCCGCTCTTGAAGGTAATCAGAGTGGTGGACATATCGTCAGTGAAGTAACCGGGGTTCTCTTCCTGAGTGATGTGACCGCGGGTAGCAACAGAGTAAACGGTGTCGGGCTCGTCGTCCAGCAGGTAACGCAGCATGTCCATCTGATGGATGGTCTGCTCAGCCAGCTGACCGCCGGAGGTGAACTTAACGTTCCACCATTCAGCATCGGGGATACCGCCAACGCGAGAAGCGCAAACGTGCATGATCTCGTGAGACTTGATGTATTCCTTAGCGGTGTCGTTGATGCTGTCGTATCTGCACTGGAAACCAGAAGCAGCGATCAGGCCCTTAGCTTCAACCTGGCGAACCAGTTCCTTGGCCAGATCCATGTCCAGAGCCAGAGGCTTCTCAACGAAGAAGGGGATGTTTCTCTTGATGGTCTCGAACTCGATGATACCATGGCAGGTGGGGGGAACGCAGATGAAAACTACGTCGGGCTGAACTTCGTCGTACATTTCGATGAAGTTGGTGTAAGCCTTACCGCTGCCAGCCTTCTCAACGAAAGCCTCAGCCTTAGCCAGAACCTTATCGCAGAAGCCGGCCAGTTCGAAATCGCCGAACTTGTCGCGCTGCAGGAAGTGGCCCAGATGATAGTTACCGATCAGGCCGCAGCCGATCATGCAAAGTTTTTTCATGATAATTACCTCCTATATTTTGCGGGTTGCCCCGCTTTGGATCAGAACTCAAGCAGTTTTTCGATGCCGCCGGCGACCTTCTTGTAATATTCGAGGTCGGGGGTGGAGCTGAATACTTCAGCGGTCAGATAACCGTCAAAGCCGGCTTCTCTCAGGGCAGGGATGATCTGATCCCATTCGCCGGAGCCTTCGGTCAGGTCTTCCCAGGTACCGCCGCAGTTGATGCGATCGTTAGTACGCTTGAAGTCCTTGACATGGATATTGTGAATACGGTTGCCAAGAACCTCTACCCAGCGATGAGACCAGGAGAAGGCAATGACGTTGCCGGTGTCATAGTAAGCGCCGACATAGGGGATATCGACTTCGTCGATAAAGGTAGCCATGTCCAGAGGAGAGGTGAAGAAGCCGTTCCAGACGTTCTCAACGCCAACATAGATACCGTACTTTTCGCCGTATTCCATGATGACATCCTTCAGGGAGACGATGGTCTCGATGGAGGTCTTGCGGTCTTCCATCAGAGGGATGCGGGGATAGCTGCCGCCGGGAACGATCAGGATGCCGGTGCCGCCCAGGGCTGCACA
This sequence comes from Oscillospiraceae bacterium, assembly GCA_017396725.1. The sequence continues at coordinate 2,131 of JAFQLA010000183.1, read as the reverse complement.
GCATTTGAGCTGCTGTTTGAGCAGATCCTTGGTAAATTCACGGTCTTCAGCGCAGCGGGAACCCATCTTGCCGCCGTACAGGGAAGAAGAAATGCTGACAACAGGCAGATCGTACTTTTCAGACAGAGCCTTGATAGCAGCCAGCTCTTCATCGGTAGTAGCCATAGTCAGAGAATGTGCAGAGTGTCCTTCTTTGTCAACGTTCAGCTCAATGCCGTCAAAACCGGCAGCTTTGACCTGCTCAAACATGGCTTCAAAACCAACAGAGCCGTCGACAGTCCAGGCGTTCAGAGACTTTTTCATAACATACCTCCTTGTTTTATCCGACTCTTTGTGCAGAAAAAATGGTTTTTTCACACAGAAGAGTTGATTTTCATACATTTTCAGTATATACTAACCTTGAAAGAAAAAATATATAGAAATCGACTTAATATATGGACAAATCAACTGTTACGATAATCTTTCTTTTGGAGGAATCATGACGGAATCACAGGCATATTACCGCACCATGGGCAGCGGCAGCGATAATGTACAGCTGCTGGACAAAAATCTGATCATCAACTGCACCGGACTGCTGGTACAATCCAAGCCCTTCGGCAACCATGCCGCCGCAGGCCGCGAAGATTATTATCTGCAGTATCTGGCCAAAGGAAACATGGACGTCTGGATCGACGGAACGCCCTATACCATGACCCCCGGCCAGGCGATCCTCTATTATCCGCACACCAGTTATCGCTATGCCATGCATGGTCAGGAGGAAGTGCAGTATTATTGGATCCATTTTACCGGATTTGGCGCTGCCGAGCTGGTGGAAGGCTGTGGTATTCCTAACCGCACCCTGTTGAATATTGGTACCGGAACTTCGCTGGAATTGGATTTTGAGGATATTTTCCGTGATTTCATGGTGCGGGACAGCTGTTTTGATCTGTCTTCCGCTGCAAAGCTGACCTCGATCTGTGTAGCCATCAGCCGCCGCTCAGAGGCAGCCGCCAGCAGCCCTGCAGAAACCGACAGCCGCATTTATCACTCGCTGACCCATATCCACAAAAATTATGCTCATAATCTGAATATCGAAGAGCTTGCCGCTCAGGAACATCTGAGTCCCAGCCGGTTCAGAACTCTTTTTAAAGAACGCACGGGGCTTTCTCCCATGGATTATCTCACTGCGCTGCGCATCAACCACGCCCGCCAACTCATGAGCCAGACCGAACTGACCATGCGCGAAATTGCCGATATGGTCGGTTATGAAGACCAGCTTTACTTCAGCCGGATCTTCAAAAAACGCACAGGCTTCACGCCTTCCGCTTACCGGAGAAGCCTCAAAAAACAACAGACATAATAAAAGCGCCGGCATCTGATGATACCGGCGCTTCGTTTTACAAACCAGAACCCCGGAGGGTGATCAATCCTCCGGGGTTCCTGCTATTCAGATTTCATCCGAACAGTATCTCGTTTGAGATTATTTGCCAGCCTTAGCAGCCAGAGCAGCATACTTAGCCTTAGCGGTCTCAGCAGCAAAGGCAAACAGCTCTTCAGCGCGGGCGGGGTTGGAGCGAGCCAGGGCGTTGTAACGAACTTCGTTCATGATGAAGTCCTTGTAGTCCATGGTGGGCTCTTTGCTATCCAGCTGGAAGGGGTTCTTGCCCTCTTCAGCCAGACGAGGATCGAAGCGGAACAGATGCCAGTAACCGGAGTCAACAGCCTTCTTCTCTTCGTCCTGAGCGTTAACCAGACCACCCTTGATACCGTGGTTGATGCAGGGAGCGTAAGCGATAACCAGAGAAGGACCGTTGTAGGACTCAGCCTCAACGAAGGCCTTCAGGCACTGGTTGCGGTCAGCACCCATGGAAACCTGAGCGGTGTAAACGTAGCCGTAGCTCATTGCGATAGCAGCGAGGTCCTTCTTCTTGACTTCCTTACCAGCAGCAGCGAACTGAGCGATAGCGCCGGTAGGAGTAGACTTGGAGGACTGACCGCCGGTGTTGGAGTAAACCTCGGTATCGAATACCAGGATGTTGATGTCCTGATGAGAAGCGATTACATGGTCCAGACCGCCGAAGCCGATGTCGTAAGCCCAGCCGTCACCACCGAAGATCCAGATAGACTTCTTAGCGAGGAAGTCCTTCTTGGC
>JAFQLA010000182.1 GCA_017396725.1 Oscillospiraceae bacterium | reverse complement strand
GGTGGTGTAACGATAGGAAGCAACGTTGGGTTCAACAGCGGTGTTACCGTTGAAGCAAGCAAACTTAACTTCGGGGAATTCAGCGCCAACAGTTGCGCAAACGTCACCGAATTCGTTACCAACAGCCAGAATCAGGTTGTAGCCGGAAGCAGCGTATTCACGAGCGGAGCTTTCAAAGTCAACCTGAACCAGGTTTTCGGTGTAAGCGATTTCTACGCCGTAGTCAGCCTGAGCCTGAACAAGGCCTTCATAAGCGCTCTGGCACCAACCAGCATCGTTGATGTCGCCGGTGAGCAGCATTGCAACCTTGAGAGCTTCTTCGCCGCCTTCGTCAGCGCCGGCGCCGTCGGTGGTGCCTTCGCCGTCGGTGGTGCCTTCGTCAGCGTTGCCGCCGCCGCAAGCTACCAGGGAGAGGACCATGATGAGTGCCAGAATGAGAGATAACAGCTTTTTCATAATGTTTTCCTTCCTTTTTTGTTGAAAGTAATTTTTTATTTTAACGGCCTCACACGCCGCTAAAACCGGTTTGTGCCGCCAGGTCACGGGCCTGACGCTGCTCCTCGCGGAGCACTTCCTCTTCGTCCACATGGGTGAAGCGGTCATCCTGAAGCAATACTCTGCCGTTTACCACCGTCATGGTGACGCCGCGGCTGTCGGAAGAATAGACCAGAGTGGACACGGGATCGAACATGGGGCAGCAGGTGGGGGATTTCAGGGGATCAAAGAGGAAGAGATCCGCCCGCTTGCCCACTTCCAGAGAGCCCAGTTCCTTTTCAAGGCCGATGGCTCTGGCGCCGCCCATGGTGGCCATTTCCAGCACCTCGGGAGCGCTGACGGCCTGGGGATCGCCGGAGAAGACCTTGTGGAGAAGGGCTGTGCCCTTGAGGACTTCCAGCATGTTGTTGGAGTTATTGCTGGCAGCGCCGTCGGTAGTGAGGCTGACGGTGATGCCTGCCTTGCGGTAAGCGGGCACGGGAGCCACGCCGCTGGCAAGATACATATTGGAGAGAGGATTGTGGGATACCTTCACATCATTTTTCTTAAAACGGGCGATGATATCCTCATTTACCTGCACGCAGTGGACAGCCAGAAAATCGGGATGGAGCATCCCTGCCGTTTCCAGATAGTCGATGGTGGGCATACCGTCGCGGCTGAGGCAGATGCGATCGTCGCTGGCGGTCTCAAAAACATGCATGGTCACGGGGATCTTTGCGCTCCTGGCAAACTGCGCCGTAGCGGTGAGACCCTCCAGAGAAAGCGCGGGAGGAGACGCGGGCGCCAGATACACGCGGCGCATATGGTCGGCGGTGGAGTACGTGCGGTTCAGCTCTGCCACTTCGTCGAAAACGCTCTGGAGATTTTCGCTCAGTCCCTTCTGGGAGAACACATTGCTCTTGCCGCCATCGCGGAAGCCGCGGCCGTACATCAAACGGATGCCGGACTTTTCGGCGGTTTCCAGTTCCACGGCGGAAAGACCTTTTACGGGATGGACCTGCATATAGTCCACGATGGTGGTGGTGCCGGTGCGCAGCGCTTCCAGACTTGCGCCCATTACAGCGGCGCGGAGATGCTGCTCACGGAGCTTGGTGCCGGCAGGACCGATGACGGTGGGCCACCAGTCTTCCAGATTCATATCGGTGCCCAGCCCCTTGAGAAGGTGCTGGAAAATGTGATTGTGGGTATTGATAAGGCCGGGGAACACGATGGCGCCCTTGGCATCCTTGCAGGAGACGCCCGCTTCGGCAGCGGCCTTGGAAACTTCAGCGGAAGTACCGATGGCGGTGATGATACCGTCATGCCAGAGAATACCGGCATCGGTCAGCACGCGGCGCTGAGCGTCCACGGTAACGATGATGGCATTGATGATAGCACCGCTGTTTTTCATACTTTCACTTCCTATCGGCTCAGGATATTTACGGTAATGAACTTATCGTTCAAAAGGTTGCGGCTGTATCCCATGGGGATATCTTCCAGCGAGTAGTACTCTTCTTCCATGAGGATGATGGGTCTGCCCTCTTCCATTTCCAGCCGCGCGGCTTCGTCGGCGGTGGCGAGATGGGGATAGAACTGCATGCGGCCGTAGGCCATCTCCAGATGGAGACTGTCACGGAACACATCGAAAAGGGGCAGGTCCACCTGCGAATCCGTGACTTCCTTGCGGAAAAGCTTTTCCGGCAGGAAATTCAGGCAGCGGATGGCGGGATGGCCGTTGGCGTAAAGGAGACGCTCATAGGCCACTACCTTCTCCCCTTCTTCCAGATTGAGAGCCTTGCGGGTGGTCTCATCGGGAAGCTCGGTGCGGAAATTGTAGCTGTGACCGTCTACCTCGTAACCCTCGTTTTTGAGCATCTGGCGGAAGCCGGGGAACTGGTCGATGCGGGTGCCGGAATTCAACGCGCTGAGATGGAAGTAGTTGCCGGAGCCCTGCCGCTTGGTGATCACACCGTCCTTACTCAGAAGGAGCAGCGCCTCACGCACCACGGCAATACTGCAGCCGAAGCGCTCGGCCAGCTTGCTCTCGGCAGGGAGCTTGTTGTTGGGGAAGGACTCGGTGGTGATCATCTTCACGATGGCATCTTTTACCAGGTCGCTAAGAGAATGGGTTTCCCGTCTGATATAATCGACCATATCATTCTCTCCTTTTCCCTAAATTCACTAACTCATTGAATGATTTGATGTCTGCATTATATGCCAAATTTCAGCCGATAGCAACCCTAACTTTCTGTGCATTTTGTTTTTTGTAGAATTGTCTAGATTTTGACAATTCTTTTGTCTATTTTGCCTCCTGCGCAAGAGAAACCCGCTTTGTTCTGAGGACAATGCGGGTTCCTTCTCTTCTCATACTCTACCGCACGAAGGCGGGATATCACTTTTTATCAGCCTCGGGAGCTACGAAGGCAGCCTTGTGGAAGGTAAAAACGCCAAAGCCGCGGCCGCTGACTCCGGTGAGATCCTCCCGCGCGCCATGGAGGTAGCCTTCAAAGCACAGCGGGATGACGGCGAAGTCTTCCAGCAGCAGCCGCTCCAGATCGCAGAGATAGGCGGTGCGGGCGTTGTTGTCGCCGGAGGCGTCGATCACCATGGTGAGAACATCGTAGGCAGTATTGATATAGTAGATCACATTCTCACGGACATCGGAAGTCCAGCGGTGCAAAAAGGCCATAGGGTCATTGTAATCGGCGGTGAAGAAACCGTAAGCAAGGTCATAAGCGCCGAGGGCCAGGGCCGTTTCGTAATCACTCCGGCTCATGCCTTCCGCCGTCACGGTAATGCCGAGGACTTCTTTCCACTGGCGGCAAAGCTCAAAGACCATATCCGCCGCCAGGGCATCTTCCTGAGGATAGATCATCTCAAGGGCGGGGAAGTTTTCCCCCTGAGGGTAGCCCGCCGCTTCCAGCGCCAGCTGCGCCGCGGCACAGTTCTTGCTGTATTCCTCCGCGCTCAGGTTGAAAATATCTCCGTTGACAGTGCGGAAATCCCCTTCGGCATCGCTGTTGGTGCTGATGCCGTAGGGCACAAGGCCGCCGGCTGCCACGCCGTCCGCCCCGCAAAGAGCGGTGATGGGCGCATGGTCAACGGCAAATGTCAGCGCCTGACGCAGCTGCCCGTTTTCAAAAGCGCCGATACTGTTGTTGAAAAGCACGCAATGGGTCTGGCCCAAGGGGGCAGCCTTGGCGGTTTCATCCTCGCTTTGCAGCGCGGCAAGGGTCTGCGCCGTCATTTCCTCGCTGAGGCAGGAAACAAAATCCGTTTTCCCGTTTTCAAAAAGGGCGGTGGCATCTTCTGCCGAGAGTTCAAGGCGGAAGGTCAGAATATCAGGGCCAAGCTCATCCTTAGCATGATAGCGGGTGTTCTTTTCCGCGACGAGATAGCCGTTATTCCAGTTCTGGGGGATATAAGCGCCATTGGCGATGAGGGTGGCAGCCTGCTGCGTCCATTCCAAAGGCAGCACTTCCAGCTCCGCGTCGGTATCGCCCTGTTCCCTGGCAAGAAGCAGCGCTTCCTCCGCGGCGGCAAGAGCGGCCTTCGCCTGATTATCCACGATGTCGGTGCGGACGGGCACCGTCTCGGCGGCAGTGCAGATATCGGAGATAAACCAGGGGCAGTTGCCCGCAAGGATCACCTGCAGCTGACCTTCCTCCGTCACGGAGACGGCCAGCTTTTCCATATCCCCATCCTCGCGGGCCTCTTCATAGCCCTGCACCATGCGCAGAAGATCTGCGTTGGGAGAGGCGGTAATGGGGTCAACAAGGCGGCGCCACGCATAGACAAAGTCGTTGGCGGTGAGGACCACACCGTCACTCCAGCGGGCATTGTCACGGATGGTAAAAAGATAGGTAACGGTGCCGTCATAATTCACAGTCTCGGTATAGCTCTCCGCCACACCGGGCAGCACCGCCTCCGCCCCCGTGCGGTCCACGGTAACGGTCATCAGATTTTCGTAGAGGTGTAAAATCACGCTCTTTTCCGCGGCAGTAGTGCAGTAAGCGGGATCCAGCGTGGCGAATTCACCCACCAGCGCCGCGTCCACTTCCACCGAAGCGGCTTCTTCCTCTTCCTTGCCGCAGGCGGTAAGCAGGCTCACCAGCAGCAAAAGAGCAAGCGCCAGCGCGGAAATTCTTTTTTTCTTCATAGCCCGTTCTCCTTTTTACTTAAGGGGCACGACCTTCCCCTCTTCATT
>JAFQLA010000181.1 GCA_017396725.1 Oscillospiraceae bacterium | reverse complement strand
GCACTTTCAGCCTTGGCCCGCGGCCGGCAAGCAGCGGCGAGCCTGTCAGTGTCCCCACAGGGATAGAAAGCTCGGTATCTGCCAATTGGGAAAGCTCCGCCGTTATCTTTCCCGAAACCTGCGACTGCAGTCGGCTGATCTCCGCCATATTGGTCTGTAGCGCCGTCACACGGCCTTGGGTATCGGTGCGGAGGGTCACCATGCGGTCATAGGAAAATTCCCCGCTTTGGATCACTTCCTTCACCGCGGTGGAAATCGCCCTGTTCACGCGGTTTTCCGCCTGCGCTGCGGCAAGATTTGTAATAATAGGGCGAAAATGGGAAACGCCGATGAGAAGGAGCCACCCCAAAAACGCCGCGGCAAGCAGCCATACAAACCGCCGCCAAGGTTTTCTTCTGAAAAAATACCTGCCTTGCACCCATACCACCCCAAAGGAGTGTATGCGCCAAGGGCTTATTTCAATTCATTGACCACTTTCTTAAAGAGCTTGCCGCGCTCCATAAAGTTCTTAAACTTATCAAAGGAGGTGCTGGCGGGGCTCATCAGCACCACATCCCCCTCCTTGGCACGGCTCTGCGCCGCGCGGATAGACTCAGCGAAATCATCCACAAAGAGGATCTCAGGCTTGCCTTCTTCGTAGCCGGGAGCGTTTACAGCCGCGTCACGGATCTTGAAAACGGCAGAGCCGGGGGCATCGCCGCCTGTAAGGATCAAAAGCTTTACATGCTCTACCATATCAGGGCCCAGCTCATCATAAGGAATGCCCTTATCCTTGCCGCCTGCCAACAAGATCACCTTCTCGGGGAAGGAGCGCAGGCCTGCGATGGTGCGGCTGGGGCTGGAGGCGATGGAGTCGTTATAATAGCGCACACCGTGGAGCTCGCGCACCAGCTCGATGCGGTGCTCCACCCCGCCGAATTCCGCGGCAAATTCACGGATCACCTCGTCGCTGACAAGGCCTTCCACGGCGGAGATGGCCGCCATGTAGTTTTCTACATTGTGAATGCCGGGGATCTTGATATGCTTCGTTTCCAGCACGGCTTCGCACTTGCCTGCCGCCTTGCGCACGATGACGCCGTCCTGGAGCGTAATGCCTTCTTCAATGGGCTTTACGCGGGAGAACCACGCCTCACGGCCTTCGGCCCGGGGCGCGAAGGAGCGGGTGATCTCGTTATCGAAATTCAGCGTCACACGGCAGCCCTCGGTCTGGTGCAGGAAGATGTTGGCCTTGGATTCCACATATTCCTCCATGCCCTTGTGGACATTGAGATGGTTGGGGGCAAGATTGGTGACCACGGCACGCAGAGGCGCGATATCCTCCATGGTAAGGAGCTGGAAGGAAGAGAGCTCCAGCACCACATAGTCGCTTTCGCGGATATTGCCGGCTTCAGCCAGCAAGGGATTGCCGATATTGCCGCCCACATGGACGGTGTAGCCCGCCTTTTTCATAAGGCCCGCGATAATGGTAGTGGTGGTGGTCTTACCGTCGCTGCCCGTCACAGCCAGAATGGGACAGGGGCACACCTTAAAGAAAACTTCCATCTCGCTGGTGATCTCGCTGCCCCGGGCCTTTGCCGCCAAAAATTCAGGCACATCGGGCCGCATACCGGGGGTGCGGAAAATGATATCTTCGGTAAGGTCGGAAAGATAGTCCTTCCCCAGCTTCAGCTTGGCGCCTTTTGCCTCCAGCGCTTCGCAAAGCCCGTCAAATTCCCCCCGCTCTTTTTTGTCGCAGGCGGTAACGGCAATGCCGCTATCAAGCAGCAGCTCGATAAGGGGCGTGTTGCTGACGCCGATACCGATGACAGCCACCGTCTTTTCACGGATGGAATGGAGATATTCCTGCAGATTCATAGGAAAAAAACCCTCCTTTGGGTCATATTCTCATCTTAAAAATTATACCCCTCAGGGCATCAAAATTCAATCGTTAGTTGACTTTCGCCCCCCGCTTTTGCTACAATATTTCTGCGAGTATGCCAGACAGTCGCGGAAGCAGGCCGAAAGGCCGCTTATGAGGAAAGTCCGGGCTCCACAGGGCAAGGATAACGGGTAACGCCCGCCGAAGGCGACTTCAGGAAAAGTGCAACAGAGATATACCGCCGATCTTTTTGGTCGGTAAGGGTGGAAAGGCGAGGTAAGAGCTCACCCATCGTATGGAGACATCACGATGCTGTAAACTCTATCCGGAGCAACACCGGTATGGGAGCATACAGGTTGGCCCGACCGCTCCCGGGGTGGCTTGACCGTATCGGCAACGGTACGGCTAGATAGATGACTGTCAAAGACAGAACCCGGCTTATAGACATGCTCGCGCGATATGAAACGCATGCCGTTGACGCGGCGTGCGTTTCTTTTTTTATCCGATGGCCCGCTCCATGGCGCGGACGATCTCCCCTACCTTTTCCGGCTGAATAGAGGCGTAGTTGATCACAAGGCAGCGGCTCTCCTCATCGCTGTCCCACGCGGAATAGTAATCCCGCAGCAGCCGCGCGCGGATGCCTTGTTTTTCCAGCCTTGCGGCAAGGTCACTGTCCGTCAGTTCACTTTCCACCTGCAGCAAAAAATGGAGGCCTGCTTCCGCCCCAAGGATCTTCACCTTATCCTTCAGCGCCGAGGCGGCAAGGGCGCCGCGCAGCGCGGCGCAGAGATTGCGGTAATACTTTTTGGCGCGGTTGAGGTGCTTTTCAAACTGTCCCGCCGCGATGAAATCCGCCAAAGCGCTCTGCTCCAGCACGGGAACGGTGCAGGCATAAAAGGATAGCTTTTGGGCAAACCGCTCCATCAGCGCGCGGGGCAGGATCATGTAGCTGATACGCATGGAGGGCGAGAGACTCTTGGAAAAGGTATTCATGTAGATGACCCGCCCGTGATGATCGATGCTCTGCAGCGTGGGAATGGGTTTTCCCGCAAAGCGGAACTCGCAGTCGTAGTCATCTTCCAAAATATAGCGGTCCTCCCCTTCCGCTGCCCACTGCAAAAGCTCCATGCGGCGTTTGGCGGGAGTCACAATGCCGGTGGGAAAATGGTGAGAAGGCGAAATGTGCAGCACCTGCGCGCCGCTGCATGCAAGCGCATCGGGGCGCACACCGCTTTCATCCAGCGCGATATTTTCCGTTTTCACGCCGTTTGCCGCAAACACCCGCTGCACCTTGCGGTAGCCGGGATCTTCCACCGCGTAGCAAAGTTCACGGCCCAGAAGCTGGATAATGAGATGGTAGAGATACTCCGTTCCCGCACCGATCACGATCTCATCAGGGGAAACCCGCATGCCGCGGAATCGGTAGAGATAGTCGCCTATAGCCTGCCGCAGAGAAAGAAGCCCTGCGTAGGGCGCGGGATGTACGAAAGGCTCATCCATGATCACGCGGCGCATGGTCTTGGCCCACGCGGCGTAAGGAAAGCAGCTCTCGCTGATGTTATTTTGGGTAAAGTCCGCCAAAAGGGGCTCGGCTTTTCCCATTTGCGTTTCCTTGCCCTTTTCCCGCTCTTTGGCGACGCGGTGGTCAAAGGAACCCATATCTTCGGCAAAGTAGCCTTTTTTCTCCCTGGAATAGATGTACCCTTCCGCCAAAAGCTGGGCATAGGCGTTTTCCACCGTGATCTTGCTGACACTCAGGTGCTCGGCCAAGGTGCGCTTGGAAGGAAGCTTCTCATCCTTCTTCAGCCGCCCCGACAGGATATCCTCACGGATAAGCTGATAGAGGTATTCGTACATAGGGGTCTTTCCGTGATCTGTGAGATCGTAAGTGAGCATGCGCCCTCCTTTCTGGCCGTTTTAAAACCACCGATTTTACTCTTTTTCATAATGCCAGTATAGCACCTGTGCTGTGGCATGACAATAAAAAAGACGCCAAAAAGGCGGCGCTCCATAAGGGAGTTACCCGCTTCAAAAAGGGAGTTTTCCCCCAATAGTGCGTTAAAAAGCCGCGGTATGCTTGCAGCTACCGCGGCTTTTTGTCTGCTCTTGAAGAAAAACTCTTCTTT
>JAFQLA010000180.1 GCA_017396725.1 Oscillospiraceae bacterium | reverse complement strand
CTCATCAAGGAGAACGAGATGATCGAGTGCCTCAAGGACGGCACCCTCTTCCAGGCCGGTCTCGACGTGTTCGATTCCGAACCCATCAAGCCCGAAAGCGCTGAGCTGTTCGATCTCGACAACGTCATCATGACTCCCCACATGGCTGCCACCACCGAGCAGAGCGTTCTCGAGTGCTGCACCTCCGTTGCCAACGACATCGTCGCTGTCTGCAACGGCAACGAGCCCAAGTGGCCCGCCAACAAGCCCAAGTTCTAAGATATCCGCAGATAAAAAACGACCGCTTCCGAGCGGTCGTTTTTTTGTTGAAAAAGTAAATTTTCTGCCGGAAAGGGCAAAGATTTCGACCCGTCTTTGGAAGAAGTGACGAGAAAAGGGGGGATAACTTGGCCCTTTTCACGAAAATGGGGTAAGAGCGGGAATTTGGCTGGAAAAAGGAAAACACCCATGATACAATAAACCCAGATAAATCTTGCCGGGGCTGCGGTTTCTTTCCGCGCGATTTTCTTCGCGGGGGAGGGGCGGCGGAGGTTTGCTGCGTTCTGTGCAGAGCGTTCTCCGGGAGGACAGATGAAACGAGCGGCAATCGCCGCAAATAACAATCAGTCATGGAGGAAAAATCATGGCAATCAATGTTGGCATCAATGGCTACGGCCGTATCGGCCGCGTGGCACTGCGAATTATGAGCGAGCAGCCCGAAAACTTCAATATCTGCGCCATCAATCTGCGCAAGGCTGACCTTGGCCACATGGTGTATCTGACCAAGTACGACTCCGTCTTCCGCCAGTTCAAGGGTACCGTTGAGCATGACGGCGAAAACCTCATCGTCAACGGCAAGAAGATCCGCGTCTTCAGCGAGGCTGATGCCGCCAGCATCCCCTGGGCAAGTGTCGGCGCGGAATATATCATCGACTCCACCGGCGCCTACACCACCACCGAGAAGGCTCAGGCCCACTTTGCCGGCGGTGCGAAGAAGGTCATCATCACCGCTCCCGCCAAGGACAAGGAAACTCCTATGTTCGTCATGGGCGTCAACAATGACAAGTACACCAAGGACATGAAGGTGGTCTCCAACGCCTCCTGCACCACCAACTGCCTTGCTCCTCTTGCCTGCGTGCTGGAGAAGGAACTGGGCATCATTCAGGCCCTCATGTCCACCATCCACGCTTCCACCTCCAAGCAGAAGACCGTTGATGACCGCGGCGGCGGAGACTGGCGCACCGGCCGCAGCGTTTACAACAACATCATCCCCACCTCCACCGGCGCCGCCAAGGCCGTCGGCAAGGTCATTCCCGAGCTGGCCGGCAAGATCACCGGCACCAGCTTCCGCGTTCCCGCCGCCGACGTGTCCCTCGTTGACCTGACGCTGCAGTTCAAGCGCGACACCACCTATCAGGAGATCGTTGATGTCATCACCCGCGCGTCCGAGACCTACATGAAGGGCATCATCGCCGTCACCCACGACGAAGTGGTTTCCTCCGACCTCGTCGGCTCCTACACCCCCTGTGTCTTTGACGTCAATGCCAGCGTCACCCTCGATGAGGACTTCTACAAGCTCATCGCATGGTACGATAACGAGTGGGGCTACACCAACATGGTGTGCGAACTCGTCAAGTACATGTACGCCGTGGATAACGCCTAAAGAGAAGAATAAGGAAAAGAAGCGGACATGTGTCCGCTTCTTTTTTTGCAGATAGCGTTTCCCCGTCGGGAAAACTGCCCGCCGTGAGATGCAAAGCCGCCGCGGGCGCGGCTTCGCACACAAAAAACCGGGCAGGTCTTTTGACCTGCCCGGTTCATTATGTCCTTTTGCACCCAAAGGCGCTGCGCATTACATGTAGGTGCGCATGTCCTCGGTGGCGAGGGAGGGATCAACGCTGGCGGAAACGGTGAACTTCACGCCGTACTTGTTGCTGAAGCGCTCCAGCCAGGCGAGGAAGCTGTCGGCCTCGTGGTCAACGTGGCCGTCAACAATCTTGAGAAGATTGTCGATAAAGATGTGGGAAATATCGTAATTGCCGGCGTAAAGGCCGCTGACAAAGCCCTTCAGAGTGGCATAGTCGGCGATCTGATATTCGCTGGCAGAAAGCAAACGAACCTGATGATTGACGTCAAAGGTCATCGTAGACTTAGCTTCGATGCAAACGACGTTGCCGGTCTCCTTCTCGGCAGCAGAGTTAATCAGTTCAATGAGCGTTTTGGTCTTGCCGGTACCCTTTTCGCCCATGATGAGTCTAACCATAAGAAATCACTCCTTTTCGTAATCCGTACCGCAAGGGGGTACGGCTTCTTACTTGTAGCATATCATAACTTTCGATCGTTTGCAACGGGAAAAGCGAACTTTATTACAGCTTTCTGCAAGACGTTTTCGTTGACAGGCAAAGGTGGTT
>JAFQLA010000179.1 GCA_017396725.1 Oscillospiraceae bacterium | reverse complement strand
CTTGCGGCAAGTCTTGATGAACTGCGCGGCGGCGAAGTAGGCAAGCTGCGCCGTGAGGCAAAACGCGATGTGATCGCTGCGATGAAGGAGGCATGCTGTGATGAATGATCCTATTATCTGCCGCTGCGAAGAGATCCGCCGCTCTGAGATCCAGGCGGCTATCGATGCCGGCTGCACCAGCGTGACGGCGATTAAAAAGTTTACCCGCGCAGGTATGGGGCCCTGTCAGGGCCGCACCTGTTCCAAGCAGATCACCCAGATCCTGCTGCAAAACGGTATCACCACCGACGGCGCGCTGTACGGCGACAAGAACCGCTTCCCTGTGGTGCCCTGCGGCATGCTGGAGATTGAGGAGGCATGCGATGAGTGAGAAATTTGATGCCATCGTAGTAGGCGGCGGCTATATCGGCTGCGCGGTTGCCTACCGTCTCAGCCGCACCGGCGTGAAGACGCTGCTTCTGGAAAAGAAGGAAGTGGGCAGCGGTTCCTCCGGCGCCAACTTCGGCAATGTGCAGGTGCAGGATGCCAGTTTCGGCCTCTCTATGGTGCTGACCCGCCGCGGCGCGGAACTGATGCGCACCATGGAAGAGGAACTGGGCGAAAACATCGGTTATCGCCCCATGGGCGACCTTGTGGTGGCGGAAAAGCCTGCCCATGTGGATGTGCTTCGTGAGCGCTATGAAAAACTCATCGAAGAAGGCCTTGATGTGCAGTGGCTGGACGGCCCCGGTCTTGAGGCGTATGAACCCAATATGCGCAAAGGCTCTGCCTGCGGCGCGATCCGTTATATGCAGGGTTCCGTTTATCCCTTCTGGTATATTTACGGCATGATCAAAGCCGGCAAGCGCTACGGTCTCACCGTCCGTGAGCACACGGAGGCGGCGGAACTGTATATGCGCGGCGGCCGCTGCTGCGGCGTAACGCTCAGGGACGGTTCTCTCATTGAATCCGAGCATGTGATCATTACTGCCGGTCCCGGCACCCATGATATCTGCGCCACCGCGGGCCTTGACGCGCCTGTCAAAACCGTAAAGGCGGAAGCCATCGTCACCGAAGCCATCCGCCCCTTTATCCGCCATACCTATTCCTCTGCCGCATTCTTTGCCGAAGCGCATAACGAGGGCGGCTGGGCTTCTTCCCTCGCTATGGCGCAGACTATGCACGGCAATGTGCTCATTGGCGAGACCACCCAGGGCTACAGCCTTGTGGAGGAAAAGCATTGGGAAAATACTTCTCCCATCCATTGCAGGGAGATCCCGCAGCGCGTGAAAAACTATTTCCCTGAGCTTGCCAAGGTGAAGGTGATCCGCAGCTATACCGCAAGCTCTCCCTTTACCGATTCCTGTCTGCCGGTATTCGGCAAGACCAGCGTTTCGGGCCTTTTGGTTGCCGCGGGCTTCAAGAGCACGGTAGTCATGACGCCTATGGCAGGCCGCATTATGGCGGATCTTGTCACAAAGGACAGCTGCGATTATAACTTGAAGGAATTTATTTATATTTAAATTGGCGTATCCGTTTTCCACAAAAGAACACCCTGTGTATTGTTAAAAAAGTAAAAAAGTCCGCGTCGGGCGGATAGCAATTGACACGGGTGAAAACTGCGGGTATAATTGCTTGTAGTACAAGGGACAAGACTTTTCGGCGATGAGGGTGTGTCAGTCCCTCACTGCCGTGATTTGAGAGGAGACGCGAAATGAGATTTCAGGAAAAACTGGTAGTAGTTACCGGCGCCGGCCAGGGTCTGGGCGCTGAATTTTCCAAGCAGTTTGCAGCTGAAGGCGCAAAGGTGATCCTGCTGGGCCGCACCGGCGCAAAGGTAGAAAAGGTTGCTGAAGGTATTCGTGCTCTGGGCGGTGACGCTATCGCTATGGAATGCGACATCAGCGATCATGTTCAGGTGGAAAAGACCTTTGCTGATATCACTGAAAAGTATGGCACCGTGGATGTTCTCATCAACAACGCCGCTTACTATAAGCCCTCCCAGATCGTGGATACTACGGTAGAGGAGTGGAAGCGCCATATCGATACCAACCTCAACGGTTCTTTCTACTGCACCAAGGCGGTTCTCCCCGGTATGATCGCTCAGCGCTACGGTAAGATCGTAAATCTCAGCTCTTCCGGCGCCAAGCTGTTCTTCCCCGGTTTCGGTGCCTATGCTTCTTCCAAGGGCGGCATCGTCAGCATGACCCAGATCCTCTCTGAGGAAGTGAAGAATTACGGCATCAATGTCAACGCCATCTATCTCGGCATGACCAACACCGAAAAGACCCGCGAACGCTTTGACAGCGACGCGGCTATCACCGTGGAACTGGATGAAATGCTGCAGGTAGACGAAGTGGGCAAGATCGTTTGCTTCCTGGCATCCGATGAAGCTGCTCCCATCATGGGCGCTGCCATCGATGTCTTTGGCAAGAAGGCTTAATGGCTTTAGGAGGATAAGAAAATGATCAGTCTGAACAAGTATGCTATGAAGGTCGTGGAAGACCTTGTTGCTGATCCCGAACGCTATGGCTGCGTGCATCACAAGATGGATTGCGGTGTGAACCTTATCGATATGGGTCGCAACTGCCGCGGCAGCTGGCAGGCAGGCCTCCTCTTCACCCGCGCCAGCATCGGTGATCTGGGTGTTGTAAACCTGGGTTCTTTCAAACTGAATGATGATTATACTCTTCCCGCTATTGAAATGTATGTGGAACAGCCCAAGATCGCCTGCCTCGGCAGTGAGATCGCCGGCTGGAAGCTCAGCAAGGGCGAATACGCCATGATCGGCTCCGGTCCCGCCCGCGCTATTGCGCATGTGGATTCTGACTGGTACTTTGAAATGACCGATTATAAGGATGATTACGATCACGCGGTTCTGTGCGTGCAGGATGTTCGCTTCCCTGATGATACCATCGCTATGGAAGTTGCCAACGCCTGCCGCTGCAAGCCTGAAAATGTATATATCCTCTTTGCTCCCAGCACCTGCATCGTAGGTTCCATGCAGGTTTCCGCCCGTATGCTGGAGCAGACCTGCCACAAGATGTTCGAAAAGCACTTCGACCCCGGTCAGATGGTGCTCATGCGCGGCAGCGCTCCCATTGCTCCTGTCGTGAAGAATGAGGATAAGACCTTCGGCCGTATCAATGACGCTCTGATCTATGGCTCTGAAGTTCAGGTTTGGGTCGATGCCGAAGACGATGCCATCGCTGAAGTCATCGACAAGCTGGTGGGCAAGACCTCCTCTCCCAACTACGGTGAACTCTTTGAAGATATCTTCCTGCGGGCAGGCAAGGACTTCTTCTATGTGGACCACGATGTTCACTCTGTGGCCAAGATCCAGATCCACAATGTGAATACCGGCCGCGCCTTTGTTTCCGGTGAAATCAACTACGAACTGCTGGAAAAGAGCTTCCTCTATTAATGAATCCATACTGCGGCGCGGAAAATGCACAAGAATGCATTCACTGCAAGTTTGTTGACTTTTGATTTTTTGCGCCGTATGATAAAGATACCCATAGTGAAGTTTTGCTTTCCGAAAATGCGCCGATTTGCAGATTCGGGGCAAATAAATCGATAGTATATTGTATAACCAAAGGCGGAAAAGCGCCTTTGGTTATACTGGTTTGTTGGGATATTCCCCGTTTTGCGGTGGGAGCGCCCACAGTGTGAAAAATCTGATCATAGGAGCAAACCGACATGATGAAAGAAATTGGTATGCCCAAGTTTGGCCTTTCCATGGAAACGGGCATTATTGCCGCGTGGCTGGTAAAGGAAGGGGACAAGGTTGAGGCAGGACAGGCTCTTGCGGAGATCAACTCCGAAAAGCTGAGCAATGTCTGCGAAGCACCCGAAGCAGGCTATATCCGCAAGATCCTCGCTTCCGTGGATGATGAACTGGAGTGCGGCACTACCATCTGCATCCTTGCTGACAGTATGGATGCCGATATTTCCGGCGTTGGCGGCGCATCTGCTGCTGCCGCACCCGCTGCACCCGCTGCACCCGCTGCACCTGCTGCCGCCGCACCTGCAGCCGCACCCGCCGCACCCGCTGCGCCTGCTGCCGCTGCACCTGCCGCCGCGCAGGCTAAGGAAGTGAGAATCACTCCCCGTGCTAAAAAGTATGCTGAAGAAAAGGGCCTTGTATACGACCATATCACAGGCACCGGCATCGGCGGTTCTATCACCATCGACGATGTAAAGAAGTTTGGCAAGAGTGCTGCAGAAGCAGCTGCAGCCGCCGAAGCACCTGCTGCCGCTCCTGCTTATGTGGCTCCCGCCGATGTGAAGATCACCCGCCGCGCCAAGGCTGTTGCCGAGCGCAAGGGCTGGGCTTACGGCCACATCAAGGGTTCCGGCGAAGGCGGCGTTATCACCGTCAGCGATCTTAAGCGCTACGGTAAGCCTTACGGCGAAGTGGAACTGCCCGCTGCGGCGGCGGTATCCACCGGTTATGACAGCACCAAGCCTGATGTGGTCCGCAAGATGACCCCCATGGAACTGGCTGTCTGCAAGGGTATGATGAATAGTCTCTCCGGCACCGCGCAGACCACCCTCACCACCGAGGCGGACATCTCTTCCCTCGTGAGTCTGTACCAGTCTATCAAGGGCAAG
>JAFQLA010000178.1 GCA_017396725.1 Oscillospiraceae bacterium | reverse complement strand
CTGTTGGGCAGCCACCTCCCCTGACAAAGGAGCCGGATTTGCCGAAGGAAAAGACTGAGGGAGAGAAAAAAAGCACCGACCGCAAGGTCGGTGCTTTTGGTATTCAGCAGAGGGTGGCTTCGTTTTCGGCGAAGAGCTTATCGTTGATCTCCGCAAGGCTCATGGAATGGGAGAGACCGTAGATGATGATGGCGTCACGGCGGTCCTTGGCATAGAGTTGGGCGAGGCCGCTGTGCTTCAAAAGCTCCTGCGTTTCCTCCAGTGTGGCGGAAAGGCCGAAGCACAAACAGATGGTGCGGTCACGGGAGGGGGTGCGGTCGCCGGAGAAGATCTGATAGAGATAGACCTCGCTGGTGCCTGCCCGCTTGGCAAGGGCAGCCTTGGAAAGCCCGCTTTTCTGGAAGAGAGCCTGCAGCAGGTCGGAAAAGTTTTCGTTAATGAAATGCTCTTTGTTTTCTGAGAGGAAGCGGCTGAGATCGGGGGCAGAGGTCAGTTCTTTCTGCAGATCGTTGGTATCTTTCGTTTTCATAAATCGGGCCAACCTTTACAATCCAAGTGTACTATTTTATAATTATCATACACGACTTCCCAAGGTAAAACAATAAACTGCCTGCATAGAGAAAGGGGGAATTTCTGTTTTGGAGCAGCTTTTTGTCCTTGAAAAAGAACTGAAAAACAGCCCCAAGGGGAAAGTCCTGCTGCTGCGGCACAAGGAGACCGGGGAGCGCTGCATTTTGCGGGAATTTACAGGCAGCGCCGAAACCTATCGCAAGCTGGCCGCTCTCCGCAGCCCCTATCTCCCCCGCATCCAAAAGGTGGAAGAGGCCGCGGGAAAAGTGACGGTAGTGGAGGAATACATTCAGGGAGATACCCTTGCCTCGCTGCTGGAGGCAAAGCCCTTTACCGAAGAGCAGGCGCAAAAGGCGGCGATCTGCCTTTGCCGCGCGTTGGCAGTGCTCCATGCCGCGGACATCGTCCATCGGGATGTGAAGCCCCAGAATGTGATCTTGCGGGGAGAGGAGGCCGTCCTTATCGATTTTGATGTCGCCCGCGAGGTGAAGACCCAAGCCGCGGCGGACACGCAGGTCATGGGCACGGCGGGATACGCCGCACCCGAGCAGTACGGCTTTTCCCAGACGGACGCCCGTGCGGATATTTATGCCATGGGCGTGCTGATGAATGAAATGCTCACAAGGCAGCACCCTTCAAAAAAACTGGCGGAGGGGGCGCTGCGGCCCGTTGTGGAAAAGTGCATCGAAGTCAACGCGGATAAGCGCTACCGTGACGCCGCGGAATTGCTGGCAGCGCTCCGGGGCGCAAAAAAACGGAAGAAAAAGGGCGCTCTTGCGGCGGTTTTCGCCGCCGTCCTCCTTTTGTGCTTTGTGCTTTTGCTCCCCAAGGAAGAGGCGCGCCCGCCTGCGGAAGAAATGCTGCCTGAGGCTGTGCAGACGGAAATTGAGAAGTGGGGCGGCTTTATCGGGGAGGATGGCGCTCCTATTGCCGAACCATGCCGCTTTACCTACGATCTGGACGGCGACGGGGCAGCGGAGGAATACGTTTTCGGCACCTCCCTTTATAATGACGGGCTGCAGGAAGTGCTGGTCATCAGCGACGAGGTGGATATTTCCGGCGCTTCCGGCGCCGTGCGCATCCCTGTGCCCGGTGTATGGCGTGTCACAGAGGACGGGCAGTTTTCCTACGCGGCGGAATTTGCGCCGCTGCTGCAAAATGCGGAGATCAAGGTCTGGCGGGGCACGAATTTTGACGCGCCCGCACCGAAGATCACCGCCTACGAAAGTGCATGGCAGGGCGGCCTTCGCATCGACTACACCCGCGAGCACATAGGCACATGGGTGTATGAGACCACCGCCACGCTGGACGGGCAGGAGCTGCGATCGGTATCCAAAACCGTGCTGACGTCAGGACGAAAATAAAAAAGAAACCGTATCGGGAGATACGGTTTCTTTTTATTGTGTGGGATCACTTGGCCACGTTTTCCGTGAAGCGTCGGAGCATCACGGCAAACTGGGCGCGGGTGGCAGTGCCAAGGGGGGAGAGAGTGGATTCCGTGGTGCCGTTGATGACGCCTGCGCCGCAGGCCCACTGGAAAGCGGGAATGGCGTATTCCGCCGCGTCAAAGACATCGTCATAGGAGAGGATATTGGTATCCTCGCCCACGCTGACATCGTAACCCTTGCTGAGGGCATAGCGGTAGAGAAGAGTCACCAGCTGCTGGCGGGTGACGGAGGCACCAGGATTGGAGCCGTCGGAAATGCCGTTTTCCATAGCCCAGACTTTGGCTGCGGCCATATTTTCCGCGTCAGCGCCTGCAAGGCGGGAGAGGATCATCCAGATCTGCTGGCGGGAGATGGGATCCGCGGGGGCGAAGCTGCCGTCGGTATTTCCCTGAATGTAGCCGTTTTCGGCGGCAAATTCGATGGCCACCTTCGCCCAGTAATCCTCAGCCACGTCGGTGAAGGCGGGGGCGGAAGGCCGGGTGGGTTCGCTATCGCCTGCAGGGGGCGCAGGAGGAGAGGGAGGCAGGGGAGGATCGGCAGGAGCGGCAGGCTTGGCTGCCACCACATAAGAGGAGAAATGATCGGTGGTGAAGGTCACGGTGCCGTTTTCATAAGCGGCATTTTCCACGGCGGAAGCAGTGCCGTCTTCTGCCACATAGTAAACGGCCACTTCTGTGCCGGCAGGAACGGCATCATCACTGAGAACATGGGAAACGGTGGCGTTGCCCCCCAGCTTTCCTTCGGGAAGGCTGGTGCCGAATTCCTAGGTCATCAGCGGGAGAGTATCCACACCGACCAGAGTG
>JAFQLA010000177.1 GCA_017396725.1 Oscillospiraceae bacterium | reverse complement strand
GATGAGACTCTCTATACCGCCCCCGCTATGAAAGCAGGGGAGACCTTCCTTGCCGCCGTGGTTTTCTACGGGGATATGACCACCTACGGCGTCACCTTTACCGACGCCGCGGGGCAGGCGCGCAGCTTCTCCCTTATGATCAGCGGTATGGACGGCTCGCTGGAGTGTCTGGAAACACAGGGGTTTATTTCTGCACCGACGCCTGAACCCGAACCTGAACCCGAGATTGAGCCTGAACCCATCCCTGAGCCGGAGCCGGCGCCGCTCAACCCGCCTTTTACCAGTGCCCCCATTTCGTGGAGTTCTCCGCTGAACGGCATGTTTGAGCGCACTTATGAAACGCATCTTAGTATGCTCCGCAGCGGCACTAACACGGAGCCGCCCTTCCTGCCCTTTGAAACGCATGAATTTGCGGATTGTGCTATTGTTGCAGGAAGTTCTCTTGCCAGCATTGGTGGCAGTGAAGAGTCGGTTTGGGTAGGAAGTGCCTATATCCTTGTGGGGGACTTGATAGGTGTGCTGTCGCTGCCTGTGGATGCACAAGGTGTAAAAGCGCAGGCGCAAAATATCATGGATCATGGCAACGGTACAGTTTCTTATGAGGCCGTGGCAGACGGCGTGACTTATTACTACACCGTGGATGTGGCAGGCAAATGCGTTTCCATGACTCTTGTGTGAGAAAGAAAAACCTGTATCCCGCCCGGGATACAGGTTTTTTAATATTCCTCCGTGTGGAGCAACGTAAAGTGGCTGCGGTGGAAGGTGATGAGCCCCTCCCGCTGCATTTTGGAAAGCTCGTTGCTCAGGGCGCTTCGATCCACGCTGAGATAGTCCGCCAGCTGCTGGCGGTTGAAGGGGATGGTGAAATCCCGGCTGCCCCGCGCCGTTGCCTCGTGGGAGAGGTAGGAGAGGAGACGGCCGCGGATGGACTTGGCGCTGGTGTGGAAGATGCGGCGGGAAAGCTGGAGATTCTTGGCCGAGGAGATGAAAAGGAGATTTCGCACAAGGGCGGTGTGGAAGCTGCAGGCGTTTTCGCAGGGGTGCAGTATCCGTGCCGGGCGCAGAAAGAGGATCTCGCAGTCCTCCGCCGCCACGGCGCTGATCATCAGCTTGGCCCCCGGCACGCAGGCGTAAGTCTCGGCAAAGACCTCGCCCCGCTCCGCGCGGCCCAGAATGCTCTTGTTGCCCCACGCGTCGTCATTTTCGATGGAGACGCTGCCGCTGAGCACCAGACCCAGACTCTCCGTCACATCCCCCGCCATGAGGACGGTGGCGCCACGGGGGAACTTTTTCACCTCCGCGCCAAGGCAGGTGAGCATGGTTTCGATCTCAAGCGCCGATGCGCCGCGGAAAAGCGGCGTTTTTTCCAAAAAAATATAGTCCATAATCCCACTTTCGTTGTTTTAACAACATACTTATCGGTTTCATTGTAGTATCCTACACTCAGAAAGTCAAGCGCGGCACGCGCCCAACATAAGGAGGACGAAATATGATCCGTAAAATCATCAAGATCGACGAAGAGAAATGCATCGGCTGCGGCCTTTGTGCCAAGGCCTGCCACGAAGGCGCCATTGAAATGGTAAACGGCAAGGCAAAGCTGACCCGCGAGGATTATTGCGACGGTCTGGGTGATTGCCTCCCTGCCTGCCCCACGGGCGCCATCACCTTTGAAGAGCGGGAAGCTCCCGCCTATGATGAAGCCGCCGTGAAGGCCGCCCAGCTGAAAAAGACCGCCGAAGCAGGCGGAGCGCTGCCCTGCGGCTGCCCCGGCTCTCAGGCCCGCGCCATCGAGCGCGCCGCCGCCCCCGCCGCGCCCTTCGCTCCCGCTGCAAGAGTGGAGAGCCAGCTGCGCCAGTGGCCCGTGCAGATCAAGCTGGTACCTGTGAACGCCCCCTATTTCAATGGGGCAAAGCTCCTCATCGCCG
>JAFQLA010000176.1 GCA_017396725.1 Oscillospiraceae bacterium | reverse complement strand
GCTGTAAATCAGCATTCTTGCGGCTCTCAGCTTGGTTGCCATGTCAGCCACCTTGAAGGAGTTGGCCTGCTGGAATGCGATCGGCATACCGAACTGCTCTCTTTCCTTGGCATATTCAACGGCTGCTTCAAAAGCGCCCTGTGCGATACCGAGAGCCTGTGCGGCGATTCCGATCCTTCCGCCGTCCAGCGTACTCATGGCGATCTTGAAGCCTTCGCCTTCCTTGCCCAGGAGGTTTTCCTTGGGAACGATGCAATCTTCGAAAATCAGGTCGCAGGTGGAAGAACCGCAGATACCCATCTTCTTCTCATGCTTGCCCTGAGAGAAACCGGGGAAGTTCTTTTCCACGATGAAAGCGGAAATGCCGCGGGTGCCCTTGCTCTTATCGGTCATAGCGAAGATGACAAATACATCTGCTACATTACCGTTGGTAATAAAGCACTTGCTGCCGTTGAGAACATAATGATCACCGTCGAGAACAGCGGTGGTCTGCTGACCGGAAGCATCAGTACCGGCTTCGGGCTCAGTGAGGCCGAATGCGCCGATCTTCTTGCCGGAGCAAAGGTCAGGCAGATACTTGGCCTTCTGCTCGGAGGTGCCGTTTTCAAAAATGGGAGCGCAGCACAGAGAGGTGTGGGCGGAGACGATAACTGCAGTAGTACCGCAGACCTTGGCCAGTTCTTCTACGCACATTACATAGGAAAGAACATCGCCGCCGGCGCCGCCGTATTCCTTGGGGAAATAAATGCCCATCATACCCAGCTTGGCCATCTTTTCAACGGTCTCCATGGGGAAGCGTTCCTGTTCATCGATTTCTTCTGCGAGCGGTTTTACTTCATTTTCCGCGAATTCACGGAACATTTTTCGAACCAGCATCTGCTCTTTAGAGAGATGAAAATCCATAAAAATTCTGCTCCTTTATTTTGCTTGGACTTGCGTCCGTTTTTAATTACTTGCTGTAATCGTAGAAGCCCTTACCGGTCTTCTTGCCCAGCAGACCGCCGCGAACCATCTTCTTGAGAAGCAGAGCGGGACGATACTTGGAGTCACCGGTTTCATTGTACAGGGTTTCCATGATAGCGAGGCAAACATCCAGGCCGATGAAGTCGCCCAGAGCCAGGGGGCCCATGGGATGGTTAGCGCCCAGCTGCATAGCCTTGTCGATATCAGCAACGGAAGCAACGCCGGTTTCAACCAGGCCTGCAGCTTCGTTGATCATGGGGATCAGGATCTTGTTGACGACGAAGCCGGGAGCTTCAGCCACTTCAACGGGTTCCTTGCCGATTTCCTGAGACAGGGCGTAGATTGCCTTGAAGGTTTCTTCCTTGGTGTTTGCGCCGCGGATGATCTCAACGAGCTTCATGCTGGGCACGGGGTTGAAGAAGTGCATACCGATGAGGTCGTGGCTCAGGCCATTGCCCATTTCAGTGATGGAAAGAGAAGAGGTGTTGGAAGCGAAGATAGCGTCTGCCTTGCAGATAGCATCCAGTTCCTTCAGCAGAGCCTTCTTGGTGCCCATTTCTTCCTTAACGCATTCGATCACGAGGTCAGCATCAGCGCATGCGCACTTTTCTGCAACCAGAACGTTTGCGAGGAGAGCATCTACTGCTTCCTGAGTCATCTTGCCCTTTTCAACGCGCTTTGCCAGAGACTTAGCCAGCTTGTCCTTATGACGCTGAGCGGATTCAACGGAGCTTGCGTACAGAAGAGCGGTGTGGCCCTTTGCTGCGAAAACCTGTGCGATGCCGCTGCCCATAGTGCCGGCGCCAAAAATAGCAACTTTCATGATATGTCCTCCAAATAAATCAGATTAAATTAATTATAGTACTTTAGATTTAAAATACAATGTGAAAATCAGCACTTTTCGACTACAACTGCAGTGCCCATGCCGCCGCCGATGCACAGAGTAGCAAGACCCTTCTTGGCATCTTCGCGCTTAGCAAGTTCATGTACCAGAGTAACGATGATGCGGGCACCGGAAGCGCCTACGGGGTGGCCCAGAGCGATTGCGCCGCCGTTGACATTCAGCTTAGCGGAGTCAAAGCCCAGTTCGCGGCCAACAGCGATGGACTGTGCAGCGAAAGCTTCGTTTGCTTCGATGAGGTCGATATCGTCGATGGTAACGCCGGCCTTTTCCATTGCCTTGCGGGAAGCGGGAACGGGACCTACGCCCATGATCTTGGGATCTACGCCGCCCTGGCCCCAGCCGATGAGCTTAGCCATGGGCTTGAGGCCCAGCTTTGCAACGGCTTCGCCGGAAGCGAGAACGATAGCGGCAGCGCCGTCGTTGATGCCGGAAGCGTTAGCTGCGGTTACACGCTGCTGGCCCTTGTCTTCAGCTTCCTGAACGCCGGTGGGAACAAAGGTGTGAACAACCTGGGGATTGGGAGATTCGGGGCTTACGGGGAATGCGCCGCGGAGCTTGGCAACGCTTTCAGCGGTAACGCCTGCCTTGGGATATTCGTCCTTCTTGAATTCAACGATTTCCTTCTTGACCTTTACGGGAACGGGAACGATTTCGTCATCGAAACGGCCTGCAGCCTGAGCGGCTTCTGCCTTCTGCTGGGAAGCGGCTGCGAATGCATCCTGTTCGGCACGGGTAATGCCCCAGATATCGTTGATGTTTTCAGCGGTGGTGCCCATGTGATAGTTGTTGTAAACATCCCACAGACCGTCGTTTACCATGGTGTCGACCATCTTGGTGTTACCCATGCGGGCGCCGTAACGGCCGGAGGGCAGAGCATAAGGAGCTGCGCTCATGTTTTCGGTACCGCCGCAGACAACGATTTCAGAGTCGCCGGCCAGGATGGAGCGTGCGCCTTCGATCACGGACTTCATACCGGAACCGCAAACCATGCCGACGGTATAAGCGGGAACGGAGTAAGGAATGCCGGCCTTAACGGAAACCTGACGGGCAACATTCTGGCCCAGGCCTGCGGTGAGGATGCAGCCGAACATCAGTTCGTCAACGTTTTCGGGAGCGACATTTGCGCGCTTAAGAGCTTCCTTAACAGCGATAGCGCCCAGGTCAGCAGCGGGAACATCCTTCAAAGAGCCCCCAAAAGAGCCGATAGCGGTACGGCAGCAGTTTACGATGTACAGTTCCTTCATGATTGTTTCCTCCGATTATAATCAATATTTTCGTAATGTTTTATTTTTTTGCCTGACGGCAAATGATACAAATTTAAATTAGCGGTTGGTGAATGCAGCGGCTCTCTTTTCTACGAAAGCGCCCATACCTTCCTTCTGATCAGCGGTAGCGAAGCACATAGCGAACATTTCGTTCTCCAGAGCAATGCCGCTGTCGATATCCATCTGCAGGCCGCGATCGATGCAGGCCTTGGCATACTTAACAGCGATAGGAGCATTCTTTGCGATGCTCTCTGCCATTTCCATTGCGGCGCCCATCAGTTCTTCCACAGGGTAAACCGCATTGACAAGGCCGACGGAAGCAGCTTCCGCAGCGCGGATCTTCTTGCCGGTGTAGATAAGTTCCTTTGCGCGGGCAGCGCCGATGCGGCGAGCCAGACGCTGGGTGCCGGAGAAGCCGGGGATGATGCCCAGACCGACTTCGGGCTGACCGAACTGAGCCTTTTCGGAAGCGAGGATGATATCGCAGCTCATAGCCAGTTCGCAGCCACCGCCCAGAGCAAAGCCGTTTACCGCAGCGATGGTGGGGATCTCCAGCTTTTCGAGGCGGCGGAACACGGCGGAGCCGTACTGACCGAACTTGCGGCCTTCGGGCAGATCCATCACGGACATAGCAGCAACATCTGCGCCTGCCACAAATGCGCGGCCCGCACCGGTAATGATAAGCGCTGCCAGTTCGTTATCCTGCTCAACTTCGGCGATCACGCCGTTGAGTTCGGTAAGAACCTGCATATTCAGAGAATTCAGAGCTTCCTGACGGTCGATGGTAACGATACCGATGCGATTGTTTTTTTCATAGCGTACGAAATCTGCCATGTCGTCCTCCTTATACCGTTGGCACGGTATCTCTCATATTTTCTTAAGATTTTGTCAAAAATATAACAATCGTGGTCCGAAAAATTTCCCCCTACGCACTTTCCGAGCTTCGAGGGCTGTCAGCAATTGTTATCCTAATACATTTCCAAGAATAATGCAAGCCACTTTGTCAAAAAATTGTCAAAATTCATATAGATGCATTTTTGTGCATTTCCCTTTCGCTCCGTCTGTGCAAAGTAGCCAAAGTTCCTGCAATTCCTTGATTTTCCTTGTACAAAGTCCCCCCTGCTCCAAAACAGCCTGAGGCGGAAAATTATCGTTTACAGTGTTTTTCGCCTGTGTTATGATAGGGAAAACCGCCGCGCGCATCTGTACTTCTCTCTTCCGCGGCGCAATTCAAGCAACAAAGATTTTGGAGGTAATTTTTATGCGTATGCGTAAAAAGAAAAACCTGATCCCCCGCATGGAGCGCTGCGCTGCCTGCCAGATCAAGGAGCCCTTCACCCTTCGCGGCAACTGGCGCTCCCTGATGCCCGAAGCTAAGGAGCTGCGCCTGGAGCTGGGCTGCGGCAAGGGCCGTTTCACCGCCGAGACCGCCGCCAGCGAGCCCGATGTCCTCTTCGTGGCAGTAGAGCGCGTGCCGGACGCTATGGTCATCGCCATGGAGCGCGTCACGGCAGCGGAGCTTAAAAATGTGTTCTTTATCGATGCGGACGCTGTTCTGCTCCCCGATATGTTTGCCGAAGGCGAAGTGGACCGCATTTACATCAATTTCTGCGATCCCTGGCCTCATAAAGGCCACGCCAAGCGCCGCCTGACCCACGGCAACTTCCTCAAGCTTTACCGCCAAGTCCTCCGCGAGGGCGGTCAGATCCATTTCAAGAGCGACAACGCCCCCCTCTTCGCTTTCTCGGAGGAGGAGATCCCCCAGTTCGGCTTTGTGCTCAGCGAAGTGACAGACGATCT
>JAFQLA010000175.1 GCA_017396725.1 Oscillospiraceae bacterium | reverse complement strand
GGCGCAACGCAAGGAAAAACAGAAGGCATGGGACGATATGATTCGTATGTTCAGAGACTGACCGATACGGTTCTTGCGCTGTAAAAGGAGAAAAAATGGAAGATAAAAGAATAAGTTGGCCCGGATGGGAAACAGTCAAGCTGATTGGCCGTGGTAGCTTTGGCGCGGTATATGAGATCCAAAGGGATGTATTTGGGGATGTGGAAAAGGCAGCCCTAAAGGTGATCTCTATTCCGCAGAATACCAGCGACATCGATGAAATGTATAACGACGGCTATGATGACGAAAGTATTACCAGCACCTTCCAGAGCCACCTGAAAAGCATCGTGGCGGAATATACATTGATGCGCAAAATGAACGGCAGCGCGAATATTGTCAATTGTGATGATATCCGCTATGTGCAGCACGATGATGGAATCGGCTGGGACATCTACATCAAGATGGAGCTGCTGACGCCGCTGGCAAAGGCCTTGCCTGCGGATATTCCGGAAGAAACGGTTATCAAAGTTGCGAAGGATATGTGCGCGGCGCTGGAGCTGTGCCAGAAGCACAGCATCATCCACCGGGATATCAAGCCGCAGAATATTTTCGTATCGCCCAACGGCGATTATAAGCTGGGCGATTTTGGCATTGCCAAGACGGTGGAAAAGACCATGGGCGGCACCAAGATCGGTACATATAAGTACATGGCCCCGGAAGTCTACAACAACCAGCCCTATGGAACGGGAGCGGATATTTACTCTCTGGGATTGGTTCTGTACTGGATGCTGAATGAGCGGCGGATGCCGTTCCTGCCTCTGCCTCCGGAGAAGCTTACCATGACCATGGAGGAAACAGCAAGACTGCGCCGGCTCCAGGGAGAACAGCTTCCCCCACCCGTTCACGGCAATGAGGACCTAAAGAAGATCGTACTGAAGGCCTGCGCCCATGATCCCAAGGATCGATACGCAACCGCGGCGGAGATGCTGCAGGATCTAAGTAACGGCTTTGCCTCTGCGGATTTGCTCCGCAAGCAAGAAGAGGAGCGCCGCCGTAAAGAGGAAGAGGAACGCTTGCGGAAAGAAGCGGAAGAGGCTCGCAAAAAAGTCGAGGAAGAACGCAAGCGCAAGGAAGAAGCGGAACGGCTGGCCAGAGAGAAGGCAGAGCGGGAAGCATGGGAACGGGCAGAACAGGAGCGTAAAGAAAAAGAGCGGCTCGAACGGGAACGGCAGCAAAAGGAAAAAGAAAACGAGGCGGGAAAAAGCAAAAGTGGCGTAATAATCGGCGCCATATGTGTGGCGTTGGTGCTCCTTATTGGTGCCATTGTCGCCGCGGGCTCCGGCTCCAACACACAGCACACACATGAATGGAACCCGGCAACCTGCTTATCGCCGAAAACCTGCCGGACATGCGGAGAAACAGAGGGAAGCGCGTTGGAGCATCAATGGATGGCAGCGACAACATCAGCCCCCAAAACATGTGCAGTTTGTGGCGCAACAGAAGGCGGAGTGATTATTGAGGAATATGAAAATACGGGTGACGAACTGGCGGGCGTCTATGAAGTTACCT
>JAFQLA010000174.1 GCA_017396725.1 Oscillospiraceae bacterium | reverse complement strand
GTCTATGGCAACAAGAAGGAGATCGAGGAGTATAAGGCTATCCGGGAACGCAATGTGAAGGTGAAGTCCATCAACATCAAGGATCCCGATGCTCCGGAAGCACCTGAGGCTAAGCCGGAGGAGGATCCGATTCCTGCGGGTGAGTCCATTCTGGATACGCCCCTGCATGATACCGGCAGTAAGTGGTATGCTGTTCTGTCCTTCTTCCTGCCGCTGCTCGGCCTGATCGCCGGCCTGATTTTCCGGAAGTTCAACCATATCCGCAATTACAAGGCCTGTAAGAAGGGTGCCATTGCCGGACTGATTACAATCGGCACAATCATCCTGTTCTTCTGCCTGATGTTGCTGCTCTCGGTCATCTGATTTTGCGCGTTCAGGTAGTGTTTTTATGAGATTTTCTGATCGCAGCAAGAGAACACCGCATGTAAAGCCTGTTATCCGGCTGGAACTGGAGGATGGCAAGACCAGGTCACGGGTTATTTTGGTCCTTGTATTACTGGCTATCGGTGCAATCGCCCTGATTTATGGCCTGTTTGGCCTGCTCAATACCCAGCCGGGGTGGCAGGCAATTGAAGCATCTTCCACGCAGCGAAACTGCAGTCAGGATTTCGTTATTAATTACGATTTCTCTGACGTGGGCGGTGCGGCATCTGCACAGTACAAGCAGTTGTCTGAGCTCTATGGAGAAGCGTCCGAACGGGCGTTTCAGGTATTTACGCCGGATGAGCAGCCGGAGGGCGTGCATAATCTTCGTTATCTGAATGACCATCTCAATGAAGCGGTTACCGTGGACGAGATTCTGTACGATGCTCTTTCGCTTGTGCACGAATATGGAAACCGAGCGATTTATCTCGCGCCGGTTTATGTGGAGTACAATCGGATCTTCTACAGCGAGAGTGAAGCACAGGCCATTGCGGCAGATCCCGGCCAGAATCCTGAGCAGATGCGCTATATTACGGAGCGCGCAGGGATAGAAAGCGAGCTGCTGGCTCCGCTTTTAAAAGTGCTGGGAATCTCTGTCATCACCGGGGCGGCGGGCGCTGTCTGCGCGGACGCGGGGGAAAAGGCGGCAGGGTATCTTCTGCATCTGGCAGGCACGGTCTGTGCATTCGGGGCGGTGGTGCCGCTTTTGGGAAAAGTGGTGGAAATGCTGGTATCGTACTTATGAAAAAAAGCTTGCTGTTACTTTGTTTTCTTTTGCTGCTTTCTCTTCCCGCACAGGCGGTGTCGCTGCCAAAGGAGCTGGAGGAAGCGGTGGATGCGGAGATTATGGAAGGGCTTTCCTTTCAGAATGAAAATGACCTGTTTGCAGGGATCTGCGAGATATTTGAAAGAGCAAAAGAAACCTCCGTGGCGTTGCTGCGGGAACGGTTCCGCGGCGTTGCGGCGGTATTGCTGATTGCCGTGATCTGCGCGCTGGCGCAAAGCGCGGCGGGCGGAGAACTGGCAGAGCAGACCACTGCTATGGTGGGGGCCCTTGCCGTCACAGCGGTGGCGGCGGGAGATATGACCGCGCTTCTGGGAGTGGGAGTGGAAAAGGTCCGTGAATTGAGTGACTTTTCCTCTGTGCTGCTGCCCACCCTTGCCGCGGCGACGGCTGCGGGGGGCGCGGTGGGGACTGCTTCTTTTCATCAGGTGCTGACGGTATTTTTTGCCGACATTTTGTTGTCTTTGACGGAAACATTGCTTGTGCCTATGGTGTACCTTTATGTGGGTATTATTGCAGGGGAGGCGGTGATGCGGCAAGGACGGATGGCGGGGATCGCCGCGGGGATCAAAAAGGCGGTGAGCTGGATCATGACGGTGATGCTTACATTATTCACCGCCTATCTTACAGTAGGCGGCGCCGTGACAGGATCGGCAGATTCCCTGAGCATCAAAATGGCTAAGATGGCGGTCTCAGGTGCGGTGCCTGTGGTGGGCGGCATTATTTCGGAGGCGGCGGCAGCGGCGCTCACCGGCGCAGGGATGCTGAAAAACATGATCGGGATCTTTGGAATATTGGCGGTGCTTTCTCTGTGCCTTGCGCCTTTTCTGGAGATCGCGGTGGAATATCTTCTCTATAAAATGGCCTCTTTTGCCGCATCCATGCTGGGCTGCCATTCGCTTGTGACGCTGATCGACGGCATCGGCAGCGCCTTTGGTCTGGTGCTGGG
Organism: Oscillospiraceae bacterium; assembly: GCA_017396725.1. Next base: position 4,112 of record JAFQLA010000174.1, on the reverse strand, counting down.
TATGGTGGGCAGCGCGGCAGTATTGGTGATGGTATCGGTGGTGTTTTCCATGATGGCGGTGACGGTATGATGCAATGGGCAGGCGATTGGCTGAAAAGCATAGTGCTTTCCTCTCTTTTGGTTTCGGTGATCACCTCGCTTGTGCCCCGGGGAAGCTATCGCCGCATAGCGCAATCGGCAGGGGGATTGATTTTTATTCTTGTGGCGCTGGGGCCCTTTGGCCAATGGGACCGGGAGGACATTACCCTGAATATGGAGGATTATCGGCTGGAGATCGAAGAGCGCAGAGCGGAATTTGAAGAAGAGAATGAAACGGCTTTCGCGCAAGGCATAGCCCAGCGGACGCAGGCATATATATGGGACAAAGCCCAAAGCCTCCATCTTTCTCTTTCGGTGCAGGTGGAAACGGCGGTAATGGAAAATGGCGCCGTGCTTCCCAACGAGGTCTATCTTGCGGGAGAGTACAGCGCTGAACTGGAGAACTGGATCGAAGAGACGCTGGGGATCCCAAAGGAAAAACAGCATTGGAGCGAGGAATGATGAAACGGGGAAAATACGCGCTGATCCTGAAAAAGTATAAATACGCGGCTGTGGTGATTTTGATCGGGATATTGCTTTTGTGCTGGCCTGCGGGAGAAACAAAAGAAAAGGAAAAGACGCCCGCCATAGAGGAATCTCTTGCCGAGACGGAGGAGCGGATGGAAAAGATCCTTTCTGAAATTGAAGGAGCGGGTGAGCTGCAGCTGATGCTGACGGTGGAAGCGGGCAGCGAGCAGCTCCTTGCCCGGGAGCAGAGTCTGTCCTACAGCGGCGCTGCCGCATCGCCGGAGGAATATGACCGCAGCGAGACCTGCGTGGTGCTCTCCAAGGGCAGCGGCGGGGAGGAAGTGGTAGTGACAAAAAGCATTTACCCCGTTTACCGCGGGGCGCTGATCGTGTGCGAAGGCGGAAGCGATCCGCAGGTGAAGCTTGCGCTTACAGAAGCGGTCAGCGCGCTGACAGGATTGGGAGCGGAAAAAATTTCGGTAGTCAAAGGGTGATTTTATGGGACGGAGGAAGAAAATGAAGCAGGTGTGGAAAAGAAACGCAGTGGTATCTTTGGTATTGGTGCTGGTGTGCGCGGCGGTATATCTCAACTGGCGCTATGCCGATAATGTGGCTCAAACGGAAGGGAAGGTGCTGGGGGAATCGGTACTGGTCAGCGATGAAGTGACGGAAAACAGCGACGAGGCAGCGATTTACGAAACCGAGGGGGATTATTTCGCCACCGCGCGGCTCACCCGCCAGCAGGCGCGGGACAGCGCTCTTGCTCTTTTGCAGGAGGCAGCGGCAGAAGAGAACGCGGACCAGAGCGTTCTGGATGAGGCGGTGGCATCGATGCAGGTCATGGCGTCCTACACGCTCAGCGAAGCGCAGATCGAAAACCTGGTGACGGCGAAGGGGTACAGCGATTGTGTGGCCTTTATGTCGGAGGAGAGCATCAGTGTGGTGGTTTCCGCGGATGAAGACGGCCTCACCGATACCGATGTCGCCCGCATTACCGATATCGTTATCACGGAAACGGGGTACGCGGCAGATCAGATCAAGATCATGGAAACAAATTAGTGTTGTAATTTTGCGCGGAGGATGTTACAATACCTATGATAAACTACCTTTGGTATGCTTTTAAGGAGATCAGCATTATGGGTGAAAATAAGGCTTATCTGATCCGCGCGGAAGAAAACGGCAGCGTAAACATCTCTGAAGATGTTGTGGCTGCTATCGCAGTGAGCGCTGTAAAGGATGTGGAAGGCGTCAGCGGTATGGCTTCCAATCTGGGCGCCAATGTTACCGAACTTGTCAGCAAGAAGAATGTCATCAAGGGCGTTAAGCTGGACATGGGCGCTGAAAATATCGTGGTGGATCTTTATATTATTGTTCGTTACGGTTTTGAGATCATGGATGTTGCCGAAAAGGTGCAGGTCGGTGTGAAGAATTCTCTCGAAGCGCTGACCGGTATTGAAGTGGGCGCAGTCAATGTTCATGTTGGCGGCATCAGCTTCGAATAAGCCACATTCTGGGAAAAGGACGATTGCACTATGATTCGTAATACAGCGCGTGAGATCGCGGTCCATCTCTCTTATGAACTGAGCTTCAGCGAGCTCACTGTTGCCGATCTTCTGGATCAGCGCCTGAGCGAAGAAGGGTTCGCCGCCCTTGCTGAAGAGGATGAACTCTATCAGTCTGCTCCCAACGAAAAGCAGGCCCGCTACATCCGCACCCTTGTCAGCGGGGTGGACGAGCACGCCGCCGAGCTGGACAGCTACATTGAAAAGTACGCTGTAGGCTGGAGCTTCTCCCGCATCTCTCTCGTGGCCTCCGCTATCATGCGCGTTGCCATGTATGAGATCCTGTATATGCCCGATATCCCCAACGGCGTTGCCATCAACGAAGCGGTGGAGATCGCCAAGAAATACGAAACGGAGGAGACCGTGAAGTTTATCAACGGTATTCTCGGTAAGTTCGTGCGCAGCGAGGCTGCGGAATAATCCGATACAGGCAGAGCGATGGCAGGATTTGCCGCGTGTCGCTCTGCCTTTTCGCATAGAAAAGCAGGTGTTGTATGGAAGAGAGAACCGTTTTTGAGGTTTCTCAGGTAAACCTCCTTATCAAGGATCTTCTGGAAGGGATCCCGGATCTCAATCATATTTATATCCGCGGTGAGATATCCAACTACAAGGTCTATCCTTCGGGGCACCACTATTTCACTTTGAAGGATGCCGAGGGGGCGCTTCGCTGCGTGATGTTCAAAGGCTCGGCTATGAAGCTGCGATTCCGCCCGGAAAACGGCATGAAGGTCATTGCTCACGGCCGCATCAGCGTGTTCCCGCGGGACGGGGCCTATCAGCTTTACTGCACGGAGATGACGCCGGACGGTGTGGGTGATCTCTATGTTGCCTTTGAGCAGCTCAAAGCCAAGCTCCATGCCGAGGGCCTTTTCGATTCCGCCCACAAAAAGCCGCTGCCTATGTTCCCGGAGCGCATTGCTATCATTACATCCTCCGCAGGCGCTGCGGTACACGATATGATCCGCATCCTGCGCCGCCGCTATCCCATTGCCAAGGTGCTGCTGCTGCCTGTGCGGGTGCAGGGCGTGGAAGCGCCGCCTGAGATCGTGGGCGCTATCCGTTACGCCAACCGCCACGCGCTGGCGGACGTGATCATCACGGGCCGCGGAGGCGGATCTATTGAAGATCTCTGGGCCTTTAACGATGAGCGGGTAGCCCGCGCGATTTACGATTCCCGGATCCCTGTGATCTCTGCCGTGGGCCATGAGCCGGATGTGACTATTTCCGACTTTGTGGCCGATGCCCGGGCCTCCACGCCTTCCAACGCCGCGGAGATCGCGGTGCCGGATATGACGGAGCTGAAAAAGAACCTTGCCGCGGCAAGAGAGCGGATGCTCCGCGCCGAAGAGGGAAAACTTGCGAAGCTGAGCGATACCGTTGCCGCCCTTGCGCAAAAGCGGGCGCTGCGGGAGCCCATGGCATTTATTCAGGATAAGCGCATTTTGCTCGATTACACCCAAAACCGACTGGCCTCCGCCGCGGAGCGGACCCTTGGAGGCTATCGCGAGAGCTTTGTCCGCCTGACCGCGTCGCTGGATGCCCTGAGCCCCTTGAAGGTGCTGGGGCGCGGCTATGCCGTGGCCCGCAAGGCTAATGGCGAAATTCTGAAGTCGGCACAGGATGCCGTGATGGGAGAAACGGTGGATATCACCCTTGGCACAGGCGAGCTGCGCTGCACGGTGGATGACATCCGCACGGAATGAGGAGATAACTATGGAAAATATGACATTTGAACAGAAAATCGCCCGTCTGGAAGAGATCGTGAGCCTTTTGGAAAAAGGCGACGCGCAGCTCTCTGACTCTCTTCTTCTGTTTGAAGAAGGCACCAAGCTGGTGGGAGAGTGCAGTAAGCTTCTGGATGAGGCAGAGCAGAAAGTGGTCAAGCTCTCCAAGGGCGCAGACGGCGCGCCTGTGGAAAGTGATTTTTTGGTTGAGGAATGAGCATGGATAAGAAAGTGTACGACGCGCGTTACGCGCTTTATCATCAGGCGGTGGAGGAGTATC
>JAFQLA010000173.1 GCA_017396725.1 Oscillospiraceae bacterium | reverse complement strand
GGTGCTGACCAGCGATGTCATCGTGGGCTTCCCCGGGGAAACTTACGAAGAATTGAAGGACACCATCTCCCTTATTGAGGAAGTGGAGTTTGACGCTCTTTTCACCTTCATTTTCTCTCCCCGCCCCGGCACTCCCGCCGCCAACATGCCCGACCCCGTCACCCGGGAAGAAAAGCAGGTGTGGTTCGATGAGCTCTGCGCCGCGCAGAACGCCATCAGCCAGAAAAAGCACGCTCTCTATGTGGGCAAGACTTACCGCGTCCTGGTAGACGGCAAGACCGATGACGCCCGCTGGCCCCTTTCCTCCCGCACCTCCGGCGGCCGCCTGATCCACCTCAGCGGTGACGAGAGCCTCATCGGCGGATATCACACCGTAAAGGTGACGGATTCCAACACCTGGGCCCTTTACGGGGAGGTGGTGGAATGAAGCTTATCACCTTAGTGGAAAACACCCCCCACGCTGAGGGTTTTGCCTGCGTCCACGGTCTTTCCCAGTATGTGGAAACTCCCTCCCACAAGCTTTTGGTGGATGTGGGCCCCAACCGCGCCTTTTTGGAAAACGCGGAGAAACTGGGCATTGACCTTTCCGCAGTGGATACCGCGATCCTTTCCCACGGGCATTATGACCACACGGGCGGGCTTGCCGCCTTCTTCGAGGTGAATGATCACGCCAAGGTGTATGTCCGCGCCGAAGCCTTTGAAAAGTATTTCTCCTGCGTGGGGGATATGGCAAAGTACATCGGCATGGAAGAGGGTCTCCTTGCCCACCGTGACCGCTTTGTTTTCACCGATGATCTCACCGTTATCGACGACCAGCTGACCCTTTTCGCCCGGCCCGAAACGGCAGACTGCCTTTCCAAAGCCTCCACCACTCTCCGCCGCTTTGACGGGGCAGACTATGTGGCGGACGGTTTTGACCACGAGCAGAATCTCATCCTCACCGAGGAGGGGAAAACCACCCTTCTTTGCGGCTGCGCCCACCGGGGCATCGTGAACATCCTGCGCAAGGCGGAAAAGATTCTGGGCCATGCCCCCGACTTTGTCTTCGGCGGCTTCCATCTCTTTAACCCCACCACGGGCCAGCCGGAAAGCGCGGAGCTCATCGCTCAGGTTGCAAACGAGCTGATGGCGCGCAAAGCCACCCGCTATTATACCGGCCACTGCACCGGCCTTGTTTCCTATGAGCTTCTCCGCGAACATATGGGAGAGCAGATCTCCTACATGGCCAGCGGCAGCAGCTTTGACCTGTAATCTATAGAAAGAGGTAATTCCCATGGCAGAACTCACTCCCATGATGCGCCAGTATCTGGAGATCAAAGAACAGAATAAGGATTCCATCCTCTTCTTCCGCCTTGGGGATTTCTATGAAATGTTCGGCGATGACGCCCGCACCGCTTCCGAGGCGCTGGATCTGACCCTTACCACCCGTGATAAGGGCAAGCCTGTGGAAGAGCGCACCCCCATGTGCGGCATCCCCTACCATTCTTCCGATGGGTACATCGCCCGTCTCATCGCCAAGGGCTACAAGGTGGCTATCTGCGAGCAGATGGAAGACCCCGCCACCGTCAAGGGCCTTGTCAAGCGCGATATCATCCGCGTCATCACCCCCGGCACCGTGATCGACTCCGCCTCCCTTGATGAGCGCAAGAGCAACTTCATTGCCGGCGTCTATTTTGAAGAGAACACCGCAGGCGTTGCCTTTGTGGATATCACCACCGGCAAGGCCCACGCCACCGCCTTCGCGGGGAAGAACTGCCTCACCCATCTTGAAAACGAGCTGGGCCGCTTCGCGCCCTCGGAAGCCGTTTTGAACCGCGGTGCCGCCGAAAACGCGGAGATCTGCGCCTTTTTGTCTGACCGCCTCTCCTGCCACACCGAGGCGGGGGACTATCGCTTTAACCTTGCCGCCGCGGAGAAGAATCTCCGCCTCCAGTTCGGTGAGGAAGCCGCCAAGGCCCTGCCCCGCAGCAACACGGGGGCCATTCTCGCCTTGGGCGCGGTGCTGACCTATCTCTATGAAACTCAGAAAACCGACCTCTCCCACATTCGGGAGGTGGAATATTACGAAGAGGGCCGCTTTATGGAGCTGGACCTGGCCGCCCGCCGCAATCTGGAACTGACGGAGACCCTTCGCAGCAAGGAGAAGAAAGGGAGCCTCCTCTGGGTGCTGGATAAAACCAAAACCTCTATGGGCGGAAGACTCCTTCGCTCCTGGCTGGAGCGCCCCCTGCTCTCTGTTTCCGCCATCACCCGCCGCAACCGTGCCGTGGCCGCTCTTGTGGACCACACCGTGGAACGGGAGGAACTGATCCTCGCCCTCACGGGCATCACCGATATGGAGCGCCTTTTGGGCCGCATCGTCTACGGCAGCGCAGGCGGCCGTGATCTCGCCTCCCTCCGCGCCGCTCTGGAGCGGCTCCCCGCGGTGAAAGCCCAGCTTTCTTCCATCGACAATGCCCGCATCCGTGAGCTTTGCGCCGAAATGGACACGCTGGAAGATCTCTATACCCTCCTGTGCCAAGCCATTGTGGACGAGCCCCCCTTCTCCGTGCGGGAAGGCGGCTTTATCCGCGCGGGCTACAACGCAGAGGTGGATCGCCTGCGCTCCATCCTCTCCGGCGGCAAAGGCGTCATCGCTGAGATGGAGGCCACCGAAAAGGAACGCACCGGCATCCGCACGCTGAAGATCGGCTACAACAAGGTCTTTGGCTACTATATCGAAGTTTCCAACTCCTTCCGCGATCAGGTGCCCGAAACCTACATCCGCAAGCAGACCCTCGTCAACGGCGAGCGCTACATCACCCAGGAACTCAAGGACCTGGAAAACGAGATCCTCACGGCGGACGGCCGCCTCAACACCTTGGAGTTTGAGCTTTTCACCGCCATCCGTGAGATCATCTCCTCCGAAGTTTCCCGCATCCAGCGCACGGCATCCGCCGTTGCCGAAGCCGATGCTTTGGCAAGCTTTGCCGCCGTTGCCGTCCGCAACCGCTACTGCTGCCCCGATGTGGATGAGTCCGGCGTCATCGAGATCCACGAAGGCCGCCACCCCGTGGTGGAGCAGATGCTGAAAAACGCCCTCTTCGTGCCCAACGACACCTATATGGGCGAGACCGATAACCGGGTCTCCATCATTACGGGTCCCAACATGGCAGGTAAATCCACCTACATGCGTCAGGTGGCCCTTATCACCCTCATGACTCAGATCGGCTCCTTCGTTCCCGCCCGTGCCGCCCGCATCGGCGTGGTGGACCGCATCTTTACCCGCATCGGCGCCAGCGATGACCTCAGCGCAGGCCAGTCCACCTTCATGGTGGAAATGAGCGAAGTCAGCGACATTCTCCGCTCCGCCACCTCCAAGAGCCTGCTGATCC
>JAFQLA010000172.1 GCA_017396725.1 Oscillospiraceae bacterium | reverse complement strand
ATCACCACGGGCACAAATATTCCGCTGACCTTATCCACCAGTCTGGAAACCGGCGCCTTGGAGGAAGCTGCCGCTTCCACCAGCTTTATAATCCTTGAGAACGCCGTATCTTCACCCACACGGGTAACGCGGAATTTGAAATAACCTTCCTTATTTACCGTTGCGCCGGTAACTTCATCGCCCACGCCCATTTCGGCGGGCAGGCTTTCTCCGGTGAGCATGGACATATCGATGGATCCATGGCCCTCTTCAATGATGCCGTCAGCAGGCACGGCGCCGCCATCGCGCACAGCACAGATATCACCCACACGCAGCGCGGAGGCTTCTATCTCCATTTCAACGCCATCTCGAATAACGGTTGCCTTCTTAGGGGTCATGTCAATGAGCCGCGATATGGCGTCGGAGGTGTGATCCTTCGCCCTGGCCTCAAGATACTTTCCCAAGGTGATCAGGGTGAGTATCATGGCAGAGGATTCAAAGTGATACATCGCCATGGGCGCCTGACCTGCCTCCACCAGATAAGCGGTGCGCAGCAGCATCCATATGCTGTACACAAGGCCTGCAGAGGAGCCGACCGCAATCAGGCTGGACATATTGGGCGCGCCATGGAACAGGGTCTTGAAGCCGTCGATATAATAATCCCTGTTCAGATATATAACCGGCAGTGCCAGCAGGAACTGCACCAGACCGGAGAGCACGGGCTTGGTCAGCGCTTCCGGTACAGGACCGCCCAGCATCATGTACATAAGCGGAACGAGCAGCGCCGCCGAGATAATCAGCCTTTTCAATACACTGACTGCATTTTTTACCGGCGCGGCCTTCTGGGCAGTGCCGCCGTCTTCCGTTGAAGCGCCGTATCCGCCCTTCTCCACCGCTTTGATAATCGCTTCAGCAGTGGCAGGCTCTCCAAATTCAACGGTCATGCTGTTGGTGAGCAGGCTTACACTGACATCAGTGACGCCCTCTACGCCGCGCACGCTCTTTTCCACATGGGCCGCACATGCCGCGCAGCTCATGCCCGTCACATTAAACTTTTTCATAGTCTTTCCTCGCTTATTTCATCAACTTCTGCAAGGTGAGCACCAGTTCATCTATAGTCTCATCCTTGCCTTCCCTTATATCATTAACTACGCAGGTGCGCACATGGTTGGCAAGCAATTCCCGGTTAAACGCATTAAGCGCTGCCTGCACCGCGCTCACCTGAGTGAGTATGTCCGTGCAATAGCTATCCGATTCCACCATCTTGCGTATCCCTCTGACCTGGCCTTCAATCCTGCTGAGACGGTTTATCAGCAGCTTATATTCCTCTTCGGAACGTTTCTTTGTCTTATGACAGCAGCATTCCTTTTCCATAAATATACCCCCATACGGTATTCACATATATTATATACCCCTCAGGGGTATGTGTCAAACATATAATTATAAAAAAAGAGAGAAGCAAATGCTTCTCTCATTTTGTGAATCACTTCAGAGTGATGATAACCCTGCGGTAGGGCTCTTCACCTTCGGAATGAGTGGTCACATCGGGATCATTCTGCAGGGCAGAATGGAGGATGCGGCGCTCATAGGGATTCATGGGCTCCAGTGCAACGCGCTTGCCGGTCTTGCGTGCGCGGTTGGCCATGCGGTTAGCCAGCTTGCGGAGAGCCTCTTCACGCTTTGCGCGATAGTTTTCGGTATCCAGGGAAACGCGCAGATACTCATTGCGGCCGCGGTTTACACACAGGCTGGTGAGATACTGAACGCTGTCAAGAGTTTCGCCCCTGCGGCCGATGAGCATGCTGATGTTTTCGCCGTTCATCTTGATGCGCAGCTGTTCGGGAGTCTCCTGAATTTCCATGGTCACGGGCGCGCCCATCTTTGCGGTGAGCTCGCTGATGAAGTTACGGGCCTTGATGGCGGTCTCGGTCAGCTGCTCCTCGGGGGTGGCTACGAAGGGCTCTTCCTCGATGGGAGCGGCTGCGGGCTTCTCCTCGCTCTGTGCGGGCTTTTCAGCCTTTTCCTTGCGGGCACGGGGCTTGGACTTGCGCTCGGGCTTGCGGGAAGCGGGCTTCTCTTCAGTCTGCTCTTCGGCTTCCTGAACTTCTTCCTTAACTTCCTTTACCTCTTTGACTTCCTTAACTTCCTTGGTTTCCTTCTTCTGCTTCTTCTCGGGACGGCTCTTGCTCTTTGCAGGGGTGCTGTCCAGAGAAAGGGTGGGCATTTCGATTTCGAAATCCAGATCGTTCTTCTTGCGGGTCAGGCGAACCTTTGCAGGCTTGCCGAACATGCCGAAGATTCCGGGGCTGCCCATTTCAAGGACTTCAATGTCCACATCCGCAGAGTCGCAATTCAGCGCTTCCAGGCCAAGCCTGATGGCTTCCTTGACGGTCTTTGCGCTCTTCTCTATGGAATTCAAGGCGTAGCGCCTCCTTAAATCAAATGTCGTCGGTATCAGGATTTGCGGCCTCGGCCTGCTTATCCTTATAATCGAAATACTTGTTCAGCACAATCTGCTGCACGATGGCAATGATGTTGGCTGCTGCCCAGTAAACTGCGAATGCGGCGTTGTAGCCTGCGCAGATGTACAGGGAGAAGATGGGGAAGAACCACTTCATGAAGCCGCTGTTCATTGCGTTGGTCTGCTGTGCCATTTCCTTGGTCATGCCCTTCTGCTGTGCAGAGTTAACCTTGGTCATCAGAATCTGGCTCAGGCCTGCAAACAGGGGCAGGATGAACAGACCGTTAGCATAGTTCAGCAGTGCATCGATGCTGTTGGGGAAGGTGATGTTGAAGAACAGGATCCTTACATAGGTGAACTGACCGGTGCCGTACATGGCGCCGCGGTAGTTGTTGTACAGATCCTCAAGTCCCTCAAACGCGGGCATTGCATAGCCTGCGGTCTCGATGGCGGTCTTCGCCTCTGCGAAAGTGGGCAGAATGGGAGAACCGAAGTTATCGGGCTGGAAGATGTTCTTGATCCAGAGGAAACCTTCGGTAACGATGGGGCCAACACCTTCGATGGAGCCGGCTTCGCCCAGCTTGTTCATCAGACCGTAGAGCATTTCGCCGGTCTTCTCGGCTGCGATGTTGCGCATTGCGCCGAACATGATAAACAGAACAACCATCTGGAGAATAAGGGGCAGACAACCCGAGGTGGGGCTGACCTTTTCCGTCTTATAGAGCTCCATGGTCTTCTGATTGAGCTTTTCACGGTCATCCTTGTACTTCTCCTGCAGAGCCTGTACCTTGGGAGTGACCTTCTGCATCGCGCGCATACCCTTGCGGCTCTTGAAGTCCAGGGGCAGCAGAAGCAGGCGCACCAGCAGCGTGAAGATTATGACTGCCAATCCGTAATTATTGACAATGCCATATATCCATTCAAGGATATTCTCAAAAATACCTGTCATTTCAATATCTCCCTGCGGTTCGGCGCCTACAAAAAACGCCCTGAGGGCGTTATTCAGTTTTCACGCCGATTTTCCGTAATGATCAAAGATTAGGTTTGCGCCCATCAGGGCACAGGGTCGTATCCGCCCTTGCAGAACGGATTGCAGCGCAGCACACGCCATACAGCCAAACAGCCGCCCTTCAGCGCACCGTACTTCTCAATGGCTTCATATGCGTATTCAGAGCATGTGGGCCTGAAGCGGCATGCGGGCGGCAGCCCAGGTGATATATGGCGCTTGTAGAATCTTAGCGCGCTCAGCATAGCGCGCGCGGCGAGACTCATTGTTCCGCCTCCCGGAACAACCCTGCACGTTTCAAAACGCTCATTATCTCGTCCGTCAACTTCTCATGTGCGATTCCATTCGCAGAAGGCCGCGCCACGAATATGTAACGGCCGTTCTTCATGGTCGAGAGTATCTTTCGTACATCCTCGCGCATGAGTCTTCTCAGGTGATTGCGGGTCACGGCATTGCCCACCTTGGACGACACCGAGAAGCCCACCCTTACGCCCCGGCCCTTGAAGTATACAAGGGACAGGTTTCGGGATGGATACGACTTACCCTTACGGTAGACATAACGGT
>JAFQLA010000171.1 GCA_017396725.1 Oscillospiraceae bacterium | reverse complement strand
GAAAACCTGCTGGGCAAGGAGTAAACCATGAATTTTCAGTCCTTTTCCTTTTGGGGCTTTTTCCTCGTGACCCTTGCCGGGGCGTATCTTGCGGGGCGGAAAAGCGCCTCCGCGGGGAAGACGGTGCTGCTTCTCGCCAGCCTCTTTTTCTGCCTGCAAGCGGGCTTTGGGGGCCTTTTGGTGCTGATGATCTCCACCTATGTCTCCTATCTGGCCTCCGCCAACCTCAAAGGCCGCAAGGCCGCTTTGCTGGCGGTGGTATCGGCCCATGTGCTGGTGCTCTGCGGCTTTAAGTACATCGGCTTTTTGACGGGCAATGCCGTCACCGCCCCCTTCGTGCCGCTGGGCCTGAGCTTTTTCACCTTCCAGCAGATCCGCTATTTAAAAGAGGTGTACGAGGGTAAGGCGCAGCGCGCCGAAAGCGCCCGTGACTTTTTCCTCTTTTCCTTCTTTTTCCCCACCCTTTCCTCCGGCCCCATCACCGATGCCCAGGGGATTTTTCCACAGCTTGAGGGGAAAACTCTTTTCCGCGCCACGGCGCAGGATGTTTCCGCCGCGCTCTATGCCATCATCATCGGCTGCGGCAAGAAGGTGCTGCTGGCAGACGCTTTCGGCGTCATCGTAAATAACGGCTTCGCCCACCCTGAGCGCCTCACCACCGTGGACAGCGCCATGGTGATCCTCGCCTATACCCTGCAGCTTTATTTCGACTTTTCCGGTTACTGCGACATGGCCACGGGCCTTGCCCGCCTTTTCGGCATCCGCCTGCCGCTGAACTTCAACTCCCCCTACCGCGCCTTGAGCATAGGGGATTTCTGGCACCGCTGGCACATTACCCTCACCACCTTCCTGCGTGAGTGCGTCTATTTCCCCTTAGGGGGCAGCCGCCGCGGTACTGCCCGCACCTATCTCAATATTTTCCTCATCTATCTCATCAGCGGCATCTGGCACGGCGCCGGCTGGACCTTCATCCTCTGGGGCGCCCTCCACGGGGCGGCGCAGGTGGCCGAGCGCTTCCTTGGAAAAAAGCGCCAAAAGCTCCCCCCCTGGCTCCAATGGGCGCTGACCTTCGCCTTTGTCAACGCCGCGTGGGTCTTTTTCCGCGCGCCGGATATCTCTTCCGCCCTGGCCATTTTCAAAGGTCTCTTCTCTTTGGAATTCATTAAGCCCATGCCTTGGCTGGCAGAGGGACTTTTCACCGCCGAGCTGGAAGTGATCCGCATCCTTCTCCCCGCCCTCGCGCCTTACCGCACCCTTCTGGCGGTGGCCGTTCTCTTCATCGTTGGCTTTGCCGCCGCCCTCTGGCCCCGCAACGCCATGGAGCGGATGGAGACCTTCCGCCCCACCGTGTGGCGGACAGTCTCCCTTGTGATCATCGCCGCGTGGTCCGCCCTTTCCTTTGCGGGCATCACCACCTTTATTTACGCCAATTTCTAAAGAAAGGAGGCTCACATCATGGAAAAATCTTACCGCCGCTTTGCTGTGGGCCTCTTGGCCGCCCTTGCGCTGGTCTTTGTTCTCTGCGCCGCCATCGTCATTACCGTTGACCCCTTCTTCCACTACCGCACCCCCGATCCCACGGGCGAGGTGTGGTTTGAAGAACGCTACCAGATGGCAGGGCTTCTTCGCACCCAGGAGTATGAGACCATCCTTATGGGCACCTCTCTTGCCGCCAACTACCGCGCCGATTGGCTGGATGAAGCCTTTTCCACCTCCGCGGTGAAGATCACCTTCCCCAACGGCGGCTTCCATGAATTTGATGTGGCTTTGGATTACGCCTATACCCGGCAGGATGTGCAGCGCCTCGTCTTCGGCCTTGACCCCAACATCCTCGCCCGTGATCCTGCCGAAGCGCCCGATGAGCTCCCCGAATATCTCTACGACGCCAACCCCTTTAACGACGCGCCCTATCTCTGGAGCAAATCCGTGCTGACCCGCAGCGTGTATGTGGCCATGGAAAAGGCGCAGGGGAACACCGAACCCCTGCAGGAGGCCTTTTTGTGGGATGATGAGACCATGTACTTCTCCCGCAATAACGCCATCAAGAGCTATCCCCGCCCCGAAGCAAGCAGCGAAACCGCTGCGGCGGACGCCTTTCTCCCCGCCTGCGAAGAAAATCTCGCCGTGGTGGAGAGCTGGATCGCGGAGCATGATGAAACCGAATTCCACTTCTATTTCTCCCCCTACAGCATCCTCTTCTGGGATAAGATGCAGCGTCAGGGGGAAACGGAGGCCATGTTCACCATGCTCGCTTACGCCGCGGAGCGCCTTCTTGCTTACGACAATGTATCCCTCCACTGCTTTTTGACGGATACCGACATCATCACCGACCTCGATAACTATACCGACCACATCCATGTTTCCGATGAGATCACCCACTTCATGGTGGAAGCCATGGAAGAGGGGACTTATGTTCTCACCGAAGAAAATTACCGCGCCCAACTTGAAGCCCTCCACACCTTTGTGGTAAACTACGACTACGAAAGTATTTTTCAGTAATTCAACACCCCCATCAGGAGGTTTTTTATGATCGACCAGTCCCATATCCGCAATTTCTCCATCATTGCCCATATTGACCACGGCAAGTCCACCCTGGCAGACCGGCTTCTGGAAAAGTGCAACGCCGTCAGCGAGCGTGAAATGGAATCCCAGCTGCTGGACAATATGGATCTGGAGCGTGAGCGCGGCATCACCATCAAGTCCCGCGCCGTCCGCCTGAACTATACCGCCCAGAATGGGGAGGAGTATGCCCTCAACCTCATCGATACCCCCGGCCATGTGGACTTCAACTACGAAGTTTCTCGCTCCCTTGCTGCCTGCGAAGGCGCCGTGCTGGTGGTGGACGCG
>JAFQLA010000170.1 GCA_017396725.1 Oscillospiraceae bacterium | reverse complement strand
GGCAAGTTCCGCATGCTGAGGCACATGACTCTGAATGAACATAATGTTCTTTTCGGGGTCAAGGCCGCAGGCAATATACTGCGCCAGCTGCTCCAAAGAGCGGCGGCGAAGGTCTGCAGGCACCTGACGGACGGTGATCGCGTGCATATCCACGATGCAGTAAAGGCAATCATACTCATCCTGCAGTGCGATCCAGTTTTTGATGGCGCCCATATAAGAACCCAGGGTCAGTTCACCGCTGGGCTGAATACCGCTGAAAATTCTTTTCTTCTTTTCCTGAATTTCTGCCATAACAACTTTCCTCGTTTCTTATTCTGTCGTAAATACGCGGAGGACATACTTCCGCATAATATAACCATTATATTGGGTATTGTATCACACCCGTCGGGAAAGTGCAATAAATCCGGCATAAAAAGCAACTGCCGCGGACATTTCTCTTCCCCTCAAACCCAAATGCACTTTTTTATAATCCATATTTCCCTTTGGTGTAAAATGAAGCATTTTCTTTTTGTATGCAAGCGTGTATAATTGATACCGTCTGCAGCAATTTTTGCAAAAATGCAGTTCCCATTTCCGCAACCTCGATCCACCCGAAGCTCTTCTCTCAGCAGAAGAATATTTACGACAAAGACTACGGTCTCAGGAGACAATTATGGCTGAAGTTGCCGTGCTGGCGGCCTTTACCGCGGCGATCTTTCTCACAGTGGTGCTGGATGTTTCCATCCTCTATGCCCTTGTTGTGGGTCTTTTCCTCTTTTTTGCATATGGCCTCTACCGCAGGCATAGCTTTACCGCTGTTTTGAAAATGGCCCTTGGCGGCGTGAAAACGGTGAAGGACATTCTTCTCACCTTTTTCCTCATCGGCGCCATCACGGGTGTGTGGCGGCTTTGCGGTACGGTTCCCTACATCGTCTACTATGCCGCGGGACTTTTTGATCCCCGTGCCATGGTGCTTATTACCTTTTTGCTCTGCTGCGCCGTCTCTTTCCTGACAGGCACCGCTTTCGGCACTGCCGCCACTATGGGCGTTATCTGCGCCGCCGTGGCAAACAGCATGGGCATCCCCGGGATCTGCATCGGCGGCGCCGTGCTTTCGGGCTGCTATTTCGGCGACCGCTGCTCCCCCATGTCCACCAGCGCTCTTCTGGTAAGCTCCGTTACCAATACCGATATCTTCCGCAACGTCGCAAACATGATGAAGACCTCGGCGGTTCCTTTTGTCCTCTCCTGCACCGTCTATGCTGTCCTCGGCTTCGGCTTTGAAGCCGGCGGTGATTCCACGGCAGTGCAAACGCTGTTCGCTCAGCATTTTTCTCTCCATCCCGCCGCCATCGTTCCCGCGGCGGTGATTTTGGTCCTCTCCCTTTTCAAGGTGCGGGTAAAAATCACCATGTCCGTCAGCGTGCTTTGCGGCGCGCTGGTGGCACTTTTCATAGAAAAAGCCTCCCTTACCGCGCTGCTTGCCGCCGCTATTGCAGGTTATTATCCCGAAAACCCGGAGCTGGCAGTCCTGCTCTCCGGCGGAGGTGCGGTTTCTATGGCAAAGGCTTTTTGTATCGTGTGTCTTTCCGCTTCCTTTTCGGGTATCTTCCGCGGCACGGGGCTCCTTAATGACTTCCAGGAGAAGATCACCCTCCTCAGCCGCCGTATTACACCCTATGGCAGCTTTTTTGTGACGGCGGCAGTGATCTCCATCATCTCCTGCAGTCAGGCCCTTGCCATTCTTCTCACCCACCAGCTCTGCAAGGATACCGAAGACGATCCTTACCGCGCCGCGTCTTATCTGGAAGATACCGCCGTGGTGCTGGCACCGCTGGTGCCCTGGGGCGTTGCGGGCGCTGTGCCTTTGGCTGCTGTGGGCGCGCCGGGAGCCGCCATTTTCACAGCCTGCTATCTCTATTTCCTGCCGCTGTGGAATCTTTTTATGAATCTCCTGCACAGGCGAAAAAACAAAATTATGGCATAAGCAAAGAGAGGGGGCTTTCCCCTCTCTTTTTTCGCGGATTTTTCCGTTACTGAGGGCGAGAAATCATTGACTTTCCAGCCCTTAAAATATAATATAATATTTGTGAAATTTTGCGATTAAATCCCCATATGGAGGTTACACATGGCTATCGATATGAAGTATTTTGAGGAAATGGAAGCAAAGATCCCCCACGGCAAGGTCCGTACCCGTTTTGCTCCCTCTCCCACCGGCTATATGCACGTGGGCAACCTGCGCACCGCGCTCTACACCTGGCTCATCGCCCGCCACGCAGGCGGCACCTTTATCCTCCGCATTGAGGATACCGACCAGGAACGCTTTGTGGAAGGCGCTACCGATGTGATTTACCGCACCATGGCTGAATGCGGTCTCACCCACGATGAAGGCCCCGATGTTGGCGGTCCCGTAGCTCCCTATATCCAGTCCCAGCGCCGTGATACCTACGGCAAGTATGCTGAGCTGCTGGTGGAAAAGGGCGGCGCTTATTACTGCTTCTGCGGCAAGGAAGATGCCGTGGAAGAATCTGATGACAAGGCCATCAAGAAGCATTCCTGCTCCTGCCCCAACCTTTCCAAGGAAGAAGTAGCCGCCCGCATTGCCGCCGGCGAATCCTATGTCATCCGCCAGAAGATCCCCGCCACCGGCTCCACCACCTTCCATGATGCTTCCTTCGGTGATATCACCGTGGAAAACGCCGAGCTGGATGAGCAGGTCCTCCTCAAGAGCGACGGTCTGCCCACCTACAACTTCGCCAATGTCATTGACGACCATCTCATGGGCATCACCCATGTAGTCCGCGGCAGCGAGTACCTCTCCTCCGCTCCCAAGTACAACCTGCTCTATGAATCCTTCGGCTGGGAAGTGCCCACCTATGTGCACTGCTCTCCCGTTATGCGCGATGCCACCCATAAGATGAGCAAGCGCCACGGTGACCCCTC
>JAFQLA010000169.1 GCA_017396725.1 Oscillospiraceae bacterium | reverse complement strand
CCCGTCTTTACAGGTAAAGGAAAGAAGGTGATATGCCATGAAAAACAAAACTCCTTCCCCGCCAAAGGCGCGGTGGCTGATTCTCTGCATAGCCGCATGTCTCGTTCTCGCCGCGGCGCTCGCCCTCCCCCGCATATCGGGCGGTGAAGAAGAGCCTTCCTACGGCGAACCTGCAGGCGGCAACGACGGCCGCTATTTTGAACTCAATGGATGCACCTATGGCCGTCCCGGCCGCGCCAGCGACATTACCAACGAGCTTCCCGAAGGGTTTTCTTTAGCGGGTCAGATCACGGTTGCGGGCGAGGAAGTCCCGTATTACACAAATCCCGAAACTCCCCAGCTCCTCTACATCCGCACAACAGTAACCACCAACGGCGAAGTGGATCCCACCGGCCATATCGTCCGCACAGAGCCTCACCTTGGATACATCCTTTACGCGGAAGACGGGCTCTATCACCGCGATCTCATCTCTTACAACGGCAAGCTTTACATTTCCATGTGGAGCGCCGTTTCTTACGGAGAAGATCCGGATGTTCCCGATGCGTTTTATACCTATGTGCAGGAAACTTACGATCTGACAACCGCTTCTCTCCCGGAAGGGTTCGTCTCTGTCGGCACGGCAGAATTTTCCGGATTTTACACCATACCCACAGGCCCGCTCAGCTTTAACGGCCGCATCGGCTCCAATGACGCCCCCATCGAGGTCTTTGCCGGCAGCTCTACAGATGATGTTATTTTTGCCGCCGTGGTTTCTTCCCCCACAAGACCTTCTTCAGGCGGGGAATATGACACTTTCATCCGCTGCGACAAAGTGACCTCCCCGTAATTCTCGCACAAAAAAAGCCGCCCGATGGGCGGCTTTTCTTTTTTGATTATTCGGCGTGGTCAACCTTGTACATATGGGTGATAAGTTCGATGACCTTATCTGCATAACCCCATTCGTTATCGTACCAGGCGATGAGCTTGACGAAGTTATCTTCCAGCATGATACCGGCGGATTCGTCAAATACGCAGGTGTTGGGATTGCCCACCATGTCGGAGGAAACCACCTGATCTGCGGTATAGCCGATGATGCCCTTCATGGAACCTTCGCTTGCCTTGCGGATAGCATAGCAGACATCAGCATAAGTAGCGCTCTTCTTCAGGCGGGCAGTCAGGTCTACTACGGATACATCGTTGGTGGGAACACGGAAAGACATACCGGTCATCTTGCCGTTGAGTTCGGGGATCACGCGGCCTACTGCCTTGGCAGCGCCGGTGGAGGAGGGAATGATGTTGCCCATAACGCTGCGGCCGGTTCTCCAGTCGCGGCCGGCACGGGAGTCAACAGCCTTCTGCTTTGCGGTGGAAGAATGGATGGTGCTCATGAGAGCCTGCTCAATGCCGAAGTTTTCGTGCACGACCTTGGTCAGAGGAGCCAGACAGTTGGTGGTGCAGGATGCGTTGGAAACAACATTCATGCTGCTTTCATACAGGTGATGGTTTACGCCCATAACGAAGGTGGGGGTCACGCCGTCCTTGTCGGGAGCGGTGATAACGACCTTCTTGGCGCCGCCCTTAAGGTGGCGGCCGGCGCTTTCGGTGGTGCAGTAAGCACCGGTGGATTCGATGATGTACTCAGCGCCGCAATCTTCCCAGGGGATCATAGCAGCGTCGTTCTGGCTGTATACCTTAACGGGCTTGCCGTTGATGATGAGCTCTTCGCCCAAACGCTCGATGGTGCCGCGGAAGCCGTGGAACACGGTATCATACTTTACCATGTAAACCATGTAATCCAGATCTGCCTTGCGCAGGTTGATGCCGCAAAGCTCGTAATCACCGCCGCGCTCCATCAGGTTGCGCAGTGCCACACGGCCGATACGGCCGAAACCATTGATACCGATCTTGATGCTCATAGTGCAAACCCTCACGAAATTTTTATATTGTTCCGCCTTTCGGCCGACACGCCTACTATAACAGCCAAAAGTCTTTTTGTCTATAGGTTTCGCGAAAAACATTCCCTAAATTTTTCGAAAAAAGTTGCAAATTTAGTGCAAATTCACTCATTTTGTCTTGTTTTTAACGATTATTGTTGCATCGAAAATCACCGCTGTTGAAGTGACAGATTTTGTCGGTTTCGAAATTGTTGTTTCAACAAAAAACAACAGCCTTCGCAGAACAAAAAAAGAGGGGGCCTTCAGGCTCCCTCTGTATATTTTTATTCAGCGTGATCCACAGAGTACATATGCTTGATAAGCTCCAGGATCTTGTTGGAATAGCCCCATTCGTTATCGTACCAGGAAACCACCTTCACGAAAGTATCGGTGAGTGCCATACCGGCGGTAGCATCAAAGATGGAGGTGTTGGCATCGCCCAGGAAGTCGGAGGATACCACGGCTTCATCGGTATAACCGAGAACGCCCTTGAGTTCGCCTTCGGAAGCCTTCTTCATGGCCTCACAGATTTCAGCATAGGTAGCGGGCTTTTTAAGGTTGCAGGTCAGATCCATCACGGATACATCCAGCGTGGGAACGCGGAATGCCATACCGGTGAGCTTGCCGTTGAGCTCGGGAATGACCTTGCCTACCGCCTTGGCAGCGCCGGTGGAAGAAGGAATGATGTTGCCCGATGCCGCGCGGCCGCCGCGCCAATCCTTCAAGGAAACGCCGTCTACGGTCTTCTGGGTAGCGGTGG
>JAFQLA010000168.1 GCA_017396725.1 Oscillospiraceae bacterium | reverse complement strand
TTCCAGAACCGCCCCAGCTTCAGCCGCAGCGCAAGGCTCATGCACCAGCCAAGAGTAATGGAAACGCCGATCACATAAAGAAGGGGAATGAGCAGCAAAAGGAAGGGCTCCCAGTAATAGGTGCTCTCGGTCCCAAGGGCAATGCAGGCATACACCCCGAAGGCAGCCGCCACCGTCAAAAGATCAAAAGGGATTTTTGTGCCCCAGCCGCTTTGCACCTCGCTTTTCCCTTTGCGGCGGCCCGCGGCGCACATCAAAAAGACAAAGCTCAGGATCAGCGAGACAAAGGCCGCCACAAGGATCGCCAAGATCCAGTAACGCAAGCCGAAAGCAAGGGAGATGAGCCTGTCGGCAAAATAGAATTCATCCTTTTCACAGAGGTCGCTCTTGATGTATACCGTGACGGCAATGGGGGTTTCCTTTACCGTATCGACGCCGTAGCTGACGTGATCCGTTTCGTAGGGATCTTTGTGGGCAAAGAAATTCTCTCCGTTGGCCAGCTCCACATAGATCCATTCGCTGCGGTAGGCATCGTCCGTCTTGCTGCTACCGCCGCCTCCAAGGGCCACATCACGCCCCTCCTCTTCCAGACGCGCCACACTGTAGCCCACGATGTTGGTGTTTTGCAGCTCTGCCATCAAAGAGCCTTCCCTGCCCTCAAGGATATGCTCGGCAATATTGATGGCGTAGCCTTCCGTAAGGTTGGTCATGACCTCCTGACGGACGGATTCTTCGCTTCGCACATAGATATCCTGCTCCTCCGCCACAAAGATATAAAGTCCGCCGCCCACCATCACCGCAATGGACACGATCACCAGCGCAAAGGCCAGCATCTTGGCCCAAAGGGAATGGGTCAGGGGCAGGCGCGCCTTTTTCACGGGAGCAGGCGTTGCTTCCGCCGTTTCCTGGCCCAGTTCTTCCGTATAGTCGCTCATCTTTCGGCTCCTTTCTCCATTTTATAGCCTCTGCCCCACACCACCTTTAAGTGTCTCGGTTCGGCGGGGTCATATTCGATCTTTTCCCGCAGGTGGCGGATGTGCACCGCCACGGTGCTCTCGCTGCCAAGGGGCGCTTCCTTCCAGACCGTGCGGTAGATCTCCGCGGGAGAATAGACCCGCCCCGGATTTTGCATCAAAAGCTTAAGGATCTCAAACTCCGTGGGGGTGAGAGATACCGCTTCGCCATCCAGCGTCACGGTTTTATCCCGGTCGGAAAGCTCAATGCCGCCGATGGTAAGCTTCTCCTCTCCCTGCGTCCTGCCGCCAAGGTGCAGATAGCGCCGCAGCGCGGAGCGGACACGGGCCGTTACCTCCACGGGGTTGAAGGGCTTGGTGATATAATCGTCCGCCCCGGTGTTGAGCCCCAGGATCTTATCGGTATCCTCGCTTTTTGCCGTCAGCAATATGACGGGCACATTGCTCCTTTGCCGCAGCTCCACCAAGGCGGAGATACCGTCCATTTCCGGCATCATGATGTCCATCAGCACAAGGTGGATATCCTGCTGCGCCAGAAGGGCCAGCGCCTCCTTCCCCGTACCCGCCTCAAAGAAACGGATGTCGGGCGCGGAAAGATAAATTTTCAACGCGTTTACGATGTCCTGCTCATCGTCGCAGATCAAAATGTTGTACATAGTCTTCGCCTCCGGATTCGGTGGGCGATCTTCGCCTCACGGTTATAGCATAGCAGACCTTTCTTTAATAGAAAACAGGGGAAACCATTAAGATTTCTTTAACTTTTTCCCTCTTTTTCTCCCGCGGGCACAATTGACAAAGCCATACTACAAGACTATACTGAAGCTAGCTATCCCGCCGCCTTCCGCGGATCGTGTGTGAAAATTTTTAGAGAAAGAGGAATTGTCATGGATAATCAGACCGTATTCTGCACCAATTGCGGTAAGCCCAGCGCAGCAGGCGCCGCTTTCTGCCGTTACTGCGGCACCCGTATGGTCGCCCCCATCGTAGAAGCCGCTCCCGTTGTAGAAGCTGCCCCCGTAGTGGAAGCCGCCCCCGTTGTAGAAGCTGCCCCCGGAGTGGAAGCTGCTCCCGTTGTAGAAGCCGCCCCCGTAGTGGAAGCTGCCCCCGTAGTGGAAGCCGCCCCCGTTGTGGAAGCTGCTCCCGTTGTGGAAGCTGCTCCCGTAGTGGAAGCCGCTCCCGTTGTGGAAGCTGCTCCCGTTGTGGAAGCTGCTCCCGTAGAAGCAGACGCCATCGCCGAAACCATCCTTGCCGAAGAAGCTCCCGTGGCAGAAGCCGCTCCCGTTGTGGAAGCTGCTCCCGTTGTGGATCCTTATCAGCAGCCCTATCAGCAGCCCGCCTATCAGCAGCCTGTCTATCAGCAGGCCGCTCCCCAGCCTGTTTACCAGCCCGCTCCCCAGCAGCCCGTCTATCAGCAGGTAGTCTATCAGCAGCCCTACCAGCCCGTTGGCCAGCTTAAGACCAACCGCAGCCTCGTGAAGTACATCCTGCTGGGCATCATCACCTTCGGCATTTATCCTCTGGTCGTTATGTCCGCTGTTTCCAGCGATATCAACATCATCGCCGGCCGTTACGACGGTAAGAAGACCATGCATTACTGCCTGGTAGTTTTCATCTTCTCCTGGCTGACCTTCGGCATCGTTCCCATCGTATGGATGCACAAGCTCTGCAACCGTATCGGCAATGAACTGCGCCGCCGCAATCAGCCTTATGCTTTCAGCGCAGGCTCTTACTGGGGCTGGGGCGTTCTGGGTTCTCTCATCTTTGTCGGCCCCTTCATCTTCATGCATAAGCTCCTCAAGTCCATGAACTATCTGGCTGCTGACTACAACGCACGCGGCTAATTCCCATTGAAAAACAAAAAGAGCGGGTACCTTTCGGTACCCGCTCTTCTTTTTTTATTTACTTCATGCGCTTGAGGGTCTCCACCAGCATGGCCCAGGTTCTTGCCACGGACGCAATGTGCATCCGCTCTCTGGGAGTATGGATCTCGGTGAGATCGGGGCCGAAGGAGATGCAGTCAAGGCCGGGGAGCATACCGGCAAAGAGGCCGCATTCAAGGCCTGCGTGGATCGCTTCCAGCTTGGGAGCATAGCCGTACTGCTCAGTGAATACTTCCACCAGCAGATCGCGGACGGGAGACACGGGAGCGTAAGCCCAGCCGGGATACTCCTCCTTCACCTCAGACTTGCCGCCCACGGATTCCATGGCAGCAAGGATCTTTGCTTCCAGTTCCTTGCGCTCGGCATCTACGCTGCTGCGCACGCAAAGGGATGCCTTCACAGCATCGTTGTCGGTATTGAGGATGCCGATATTGAGAGAAGTCTGCACAAGACCTTCAATATCGCGGCTCATGGACTGAATGCCGTTGGGCACACGTTCCAGCATGGCGATGGTGTTGCGGGTGGACTCTTCGGTCATGGGGGTGATGTCGCTGGAGTTATCAAAGGCGCGGACGGTGAGATTGGGTTCAATGCCGGCATATTCACGGCGCAGCACCTCTTCAAAACCGTGGGCCACTTCTTCAGCGGCGGGCTTATCGGCAACGGCGATGATGGCCGCGGCGTGTACGGGGATGGCATTATCCTTCAAGCCGCCCTTGACGGTGATGATGCGAAGCGGCGTTACATTCTGCATGGCAGCAAGCACACGGCCCAGCAGCACATTGGCGTTGGCACGGCCGGTATGGATCTCCACGCCGGAGTGGCCGCCTACAAGACCGCTGACCTCCACCTTCAAAATGGCGCTG
>JAFQLA010000167.1 GCA_017396725.1 Oscillospiraceae bacterium | reverse complement strand
TCTATCCGATTGCCGCGGTAAAATGCGAAGAGGCCATGCCATACCCCCTTTCTTCGAAAGAAGGTAAGATCTGCGCGGAGGCGCTTGGCGAGATCTTCCGCATCAGCGACAAGTGTGATGCGGTGCTTGTGGGCTGCGGTCTCGGCAGAAGCTGCGGCGTGGATGAAACCGTCTGGGAGGTGCTGCGGCATACGGAAAAAACTGTGGTGCTGGATGCCGACGGCATAAATGGCATGCAGGGGCATATGGATATTCTGCAGGAGCGAAAGGACCGCGTTACGGTGGTGACGCCCCATGATATGGAATTTCGCCGCATGGGCGGGATCCTTGGCGAGGATCGCGTGGCGGCGGCAAAGAAATTCGCCGAAGAGCATGGCTGCGTGCTGGTGCTTAAGGGCCACCGCACCATCGTGGCGTCCCCTGACGGGCGTGTGGCCGTCAATACCACGGGCAACAGCGGCATGGCCGTGGGCGGCAGCGGTGATGTGCTGGGCGGCATGATCGCCTCCCTTTTGGGTCAGGGCGCCGACGCCTTTGAAGCGGCGGCTCTTGCGGTCTGGCTCCACGGGAAAGCCGGGGATCTGGCGGCGGAGGAAAAAACAGAGTACGGCATGGTGCCCGGCGATATGGTGGAAAAGCTCCCTGAAGCAATCAAAACTTTGCTGTAAAGAGGAGGAAAGGGTGCGGAAAAGATTTCTCGCACTGATGATAAGCCTGAGCCTGCTGCTTGTGGGCTGCGGAGAGCGCAGCGCAGATATCGGGCAGCGGATCGGGGAACGCTACAACGGACTTGAGAGCGCGCAGATGACGGCACAGGTGGGTTTTACCTATCACGGTCAGCTCCGCTCCTACACGCTGCACTGCAGCGCGGCGGGGGAAGAGAGTTATACGGTGGAAGTCCTTGCGCCGGAGCATCTTGCGGGAATACGGGCGCAGTTTGCGGGAGAAGACCAAACCATTATCTTTGAAGATCTCTGCCTTGACGCGGGCACGGTGAGCCGGGAAAAGATATCGCCTGCCGCAGTGCTGCCTATGCTGGTGGAAGCCCTTGGCAGCGGTTATATTTTTGAAACCTGGGAAGAGTCCCGCGCTGACACGGACTGCCTCTGCGCCGCGTTGGATACCACAGGGGAGCAGGGGAAGATCGTCTATACGGTGTGGCTTGAAAAAGAAGAGCTTGCCCCTCTTTATGCGGAGATCGCGGTGGAGAATGAAATATTTTTCGCCGTGGAGTTTACGGAATTTGAATTTGATGCTATACTGAATTAAATATTGCCTGACACGCGTTTGCCGATGGGCAGCATATACTGCATGGGGAGGAGAAGTCTTTTTCCTGCCCGCAAGTATAAATCCCATACCGATGTGGGAAAATGATAGTGGCCATTCCCAAGAGATTTTGGCGGTGGTACTACTTTCGGCGGAGCGTGACTTTTGTGGATACGAATGTGAAACGCGGTGATATTTTCTATGCCGATCTCAGTCCTGTGGTGGGCAGTGAGCAGGGCGGTGTGCGCCCCGTGCTCATCGTGCAGAATGATACGGGCAACCGATACAGTCCTACCGTGATCGCTGCTGCCATCACATCCCGGATGAATAAGGCCAAGATGCCCACGCATATCGAGCTGCCGGCGTCCGCGTATGGGCTGACCCGTAACTCTGTGGTGCTGCTGGAGCAGATCCGCACGCTGGATAAGCGGCGATTGCGGGAGTATCTGGGGCGCATCGATGAAAAGCTGATGGCTGAGATCGATGCGGCCATTGCGGTGAGCTTCGGGTTGGGTCAGGATCGGTTCGTATAGAAACTACCAATGAGAAACATACTCATCACAGGAAATATTTCCTGTGATGAGTGTCCCTGAACGAGGAGGATATTTATGAAAAAGAGAAACTCTATGGTAACGCGGCTGGTGGCTATGCTCATCATCTGCCTGACGCTGACGGCTTTTGTAGCGGCGGCTGCAGGGGCGGGTACCTCGGGCGACCCGCTGGTGACCCTCAGTTATCTCAATAATACATACTATAAAACCATCCTCGGCGCTGTGGATCAGAAGATCGCTGACCGTGACGAGGCTATGGAAGAAAAGATCAATGATTTGATCGATGACGCTGCCTCCGGCGGAGAAGCCAGCGTATTTACGGTGGTGACTTTGAGCAAGGATCAGGTGCTGACGGGGGATATCGGCTGCGAGGTGACGCTCCGTGTGGGCACGGCAAGCTGTGTCAGCGCTTCGGCGCCCGGTTTGATCGACACCACCGGCGGCAGCTCCATCAACGGCGGCACGGCTCTTACCAAGAACCATCTTTACATGATGACCATTGAAGACCGCGGCGTCAAAGCCACGGCAGATACCGTAAAGCTTCTGGTTCGCGGCGGTTACACCATCAGCTGACAAGCATAATAAGAAATGCCTGCGCATAGATTTGCGCAGGCATTTTTTTGGAGGTGGGAGCTGTGCGGCGCTATCCCGTTTACTATGGAGGTGTATCCTGCGGCGAACTGACGGCGGAGCGGGAAGGACTCTATCTTCGGTTTTTCGCCCGTGTTTCCTTTGCGGGAGCGGGGATCCCGCGGATCTATCTCAAAGGAGAAAGGGGAGAACTCCTTTTGGGTGTTGCGGAGCCTGCCGGCGGCGGATGGCTGCTGCGGCGGAGCGTTGCGGCAAACGGTATTGAAAAGCTGGGTTTTCTGCAATGCGGTGAGCTGCGGGTGCAGGGAGAAAACGGGGGAGGATGGCAGGTGCTTGCGCCGCCGCAGGCGCTGTTTTGCCGCAGGTTCTGCCTGCGTATGCCGCCTCTTTCAGGGGCCCTTTTCCGCCGGAACGAAAAGGGGAGGGAGCTGGCCTTTCCCTATGGGGAGCGGCAGAGCTTTCCTATGGCGGGTCTTTTTACCCTTGCGCGGATCGAGCGCATCGGCGGAAAAGAGTATGCCGTTTTTTCATTTGACAAAAACAATGAGCCGATTTTTGGGAAAAAGTGACACTATATCTTGTGCTTTCCGGTTCTCTTTGGTATAATCAATAAAGATAAATGCCTTCGCAAAAAGTGTGTTGAAGAAGTGCAGGAGGAAAGAATATGAAATGTCCTTATTGCGGTTTCCGTGAAAGCAAGGTCGTGGACTCCCGTCCCGCAGAGGAAGGCAGCAGCATCCGCCGCCGCAGAGAGTGCCTGAGCTGTGAAAGACGCTTTACCACCTATGAAACGGTGGAGAGTCTGCCTATCGTGGTCATTAAGAAAGACGGCAGCCGTCAGAGCTTTGACCGCAGCAAGGTGCTGCGCGGTATGATCCGTGCCTGCGAAAAGCGCCCCGTATCTCTCGCTGCGCTGGAAAAGATCGCAGACGAGATCGAACTGGAACTGCAGAACTCCATGGAGCGTGAGATCAGCACCGATTCTATCGGTGAAAAGGTGATGGATCGCCTCAGAGGTGTGGATCAGGTGGCTTATGTCCGCTTCGCGTCCGTATATCGCCAGTTTAAGGATATCGATACCTTCATGGCAGAGCTCAATAAGCTTCTGGCAGAAAAGTAAATGTCAAAGGCCCGAATCGTTGGATTCGGGCCTTTTTTTGCCTATAGGATGTTTTCAATGCTGCCCCGTTCCGCCTGCGCCAGCTGATGGAGCTGGGCAATGAGCTCGGCAGCGTTGGAATGGAATTCAGGAGCATCTTCGTCGTGGGAGAGGATAAGGCAGCGTCGGAAGAGAGACTCTGCGTTGTTGAGATCGCTTTGAACGCAGACGGTACGCAAATAGGTCTGCCGCGAGAGCCAATGTCCGTAGGCGAGCTCCACCAAGCGGACGGTTTCTTCCCAATCCTCCTGCGCGGAGGCTGTCTGCGCGCTTTCCAGCTCTTCGATCCAAAGGCCTGTGTTTTGCCGCAGAATGTTCCCGTTGATAAGAGAGAGGGATAAGAGCAGCGAGAGAACGGCAAGGGGCAGGGTGAAGTACTTCATGATACCTCCTCCCGCAGGACCAGGGTGATATTCTGCGTGTCATCCACCGTAAGGAGAAAGACCTCCTTAGGGGAAGAAACGCCATGGGCCTGCAGGGCGCGCCGGAGCCACTTTTCGTCCAGTCCGCGGCGGCGCAAAGCATTTTCCAACACGCATCCGTCGTTGATAAGCAGGGTG
>JAFQLA010000166.1 GCA_017396725.1 Oscillospiraceae bacterium | reverse complement strand
GATGCAGGGTTTGATGTAATAGTCGTTGAGATAGAAGATCTCCACCTCGGCGCCGGCGCTTTTAGCGCCTTCCAGCAGCGTCTGCACGGCGGTGGCGGTATTGCCGTGGTGGCTGGAGCTTGTGAGGAATGCGGCAATTTTCATGGTTTAAAACTTCCTTTCAAATGGTGCCGTTGAGTTTGGCGAGGCCCACATAGGCGGGCTGCATGATGGAAGAGAGTTCGCGGTAGAAGCGGAAGATCTCTTCATACTTTTCGGTGGCAGCAGGATCATGGCGGATCACTGCTTTTTCCTTGAGCCACGCATCGCGGATGGTGGAGAAGCTATCAAAAATACCAAGGGCGATGCCGCCGAGATAAGCGGTGCCGAGAGCGTTGTCCGCGCCGGGGATAAATTCCAGATCCATGCCCAGAACATCGGCGATGATCTGGCGCCAAAGGGCGCAATTTGCGCCGCCGCCTACAAGGATCAGCCGCTTGAGGGGGAGATCGTTATGCTCGTAGGAATCTTTCAGGGCAAAGGCCACACCTTCCAAAAAGGCGCGGTACATATGGCCTGTGGAATGGGCGTTGGTAAGGCCGAAGATCACACCCTTGGAGAGGGGATTGTGCTTGGGAGTACGTTCACCCAGAAGGTGAGGAAGGGCAATGAGACCGTCCGCTCCGGGAGGAACGGCAGCAGCCGCTTCTTCCAGCTGCTGATAGCTGACATCGCCCAGCTTCATCATGGAGTCGCGGAACCAGTGGGTGATCTCGCCGCCGGTGAGGATGTTGCCGAGGAACATGTTGTTGCCCGTCAGGAAGGGGCACTCATCGCGCACATCATCCAGATCCTTGCGAAGACCAAGGAAGGTGCCGGCGGTACCGAGGTAAATAAGACCGTCATTGGCGTTGACAGCGCCGGAGCCTACGAGCACGGTGTAGGAGTCGCCGGTGCCGCAGATAACGGGGGTGCCTTCGGCCAGGCCTGTGATGCGGGCGGCTTTAGCATTTACCGTGCCAACGGTATCGATAGGCCAGTAAAGAGGAGCGAGAACGCGGCGGTCAAGGCCCATAGCGTCCATTCGCTCAGGCATCCACTCGTGCTTGTCCCCGTCATATACCTGACCGAAGATGGAGGCGATGTCGTGGTCTACGGAGTAGTTGCCTGTCAGCTTATAGGCGATGTAGGAATGGGAATTGAGAACCATGGCGATGCGCCCATAGTTTTCAGGTTCATTTTCCTTGATCCAGAGGAGCTTGGGCACCACATCCTGCAAAGAGAAGGGCCAGCCGAATTCCTCCGTCAGACGGTTTGCCTGATCGATGGCGCGGTTATCGCGGTAGAGAATGGCGGGGCGGACTACCTCGCCGTTTTCATCCAGTGGGCAGAGGTTGGGAACCATGCCGCTGGAGCAGATGCCGGCGATGGCACGGGGATCGATACCGGAGTCGGCAAGGCACTTTTCAATGCCTGCCCTGGCGCCTGCCCACCAGGTCTCCTCGGGAAGCTGCTCTACATAGCCGGGCTTTTCCTGAATGGTATTATACAAAAATGTGTGCTGGGCAAGGCGCTTGCCGCCAAAATCGGTGAGAAGAGTCTTGATGCTGCTGGTACCGATATCAATGCCCAGTAAGTAAGCTTTTTCCATGTAAGTGGATCACCAGCTTTCTTTCGAATTGCAAGAGGGGAGCAAATACCCGAAAGGATATTTGCTCCCTGATAGGCAGGATTACTGGAGGTGAGTCATAGCGGTGGCGAGATCTTCGCCGTCGTGGATGAGGCCCTTGAGGAGCTTGATCACGCGGTCGGGATGAGCGTGGCCCCAGATGTTGCGGCCGATGGCAACGCCGTGTGCGCCGCACTTCATAGCGTCATCAATGTTGGCAAAGAACTGTTCCTGAGAGTTGGTCTTTGAGCCGCCGAGAACCACGATGGGCAGACCTTCGCAGCCTTCCACGACTTCGGCATAGGTGCGGCCGTCGGGACCGGAGCGGTAGGGCATCTTCAGCGCGTCAGCGCCGCATTCAGCTGCTACGCGGGCGGAGAGCTTGAGGCTGTCGAGGTTGATGTATTCGGGAGCGGGGTTGAAGCCGCCGGGAACCATTTCGGCGATGAGGGGCATACCGTACTGTTCGCATTCGCGGCGCAGACGGCTCATAATGTCGATGCAGCAGCGTTCAAGAGCGATGTCGGTGCCGGAGATATCGGGACCGCCTGCAAAGAGAACGGCATCAGCACCGGCCTTGACGGCTTCTTCTACGGTGGTGCAGATCATGCTATCATGAGCGCCGCGGGCATAGTCGGTGCAGGGGAAATCGGTGCGGACGATGAGACCGGTGCGGCCAAGGAGCTTTTCGTGCTTGCGGGCCATACCGATATTGAGGATAACGGCGTCGGTACCGGCGTCGATCACCTGCTTGAGAGCGGCACCCAGATCAGCGATGCCGGGCATGGGGCCGGAGTTCTGGCCGTGGTCAAATGCGGTGATGATAGCGTTGCCGTCTT
>JAFQLA010000165.1 GCA_017396725.1 Oscillospiraceae bacterium | reverse complement strand
GGCGCCGGAGGAAAGGGAACCG
This sequence comes from Oscillospiraceae bacterium, assembly GCA_017396725.1. The sequence continues at coordinate 5,686 of JAFQLA010000165.1, read as the reverse complement.
TTTTCGTAGATGTGTTGATTGGCGGAGAAAGCCGCCCAGGAGTCACCCTGAAGCATATACCGCACGCAAAAGAGCACGGTGCCGCCAAAGAGGAGAAGCGTCAGCGCCAGAACAAAGGCGGCGCGTCCTTTAACCTGTTTCAAAAGAGATCATCCTCCTCTCCAAAGAAGGGGTCAATATCCGTCTGCGCAGGAGGCGGAGATGCGGCGACTTTTTTCTTTGTGGGGAGTTTGAAAGTGAATCCCGCGTTTTGGCGGGTATCGGCAGCCTTGATATACGCGAGGATCGCCCAACAGGCCATCATGGATGAGCCGCCGGTGGAAACAAAGGGGAAGGTGACGCCGGTAAGAGGCAGCAAATCAAGAGAACCGAAGACATTCAGCGTAGCCTGAAAGACCAGCATGGCAATGGCAGAGCAGGAAGTGATGGAATAAAAAGAAGAACGGGCATGAGCTGCGGAGCGAACGGTGAAAAGCGAGAGGATCACCAGAACCGCAATGAGAGACAGCGCCATCAAAAGCCCCAGTTCCTCACTTACCACGCCAAAGACAAGGTCGGTATTGGCAGCGCCGATGGTTTTGAGCCAGCTTGTTTCAGGCCCCACGCCGAAAAGGCCGCCGCTTGCGATGGCGGACATGGTGCGGGTCTGCTGATAGCCGGTGGTCTGGGCGTTTTCCCAAACATGGCCCCAGACGGAAAATCGGTTTGCGATATAGGGCTTAAAGCGGAGGATCATGCCGCCGCCCGCGCCTGCCGCCGCCACCAGCATAGCAATGGAGGGCAGATCTCCCGAACGGAGGAAAGCGATGCACAAAAAGGCGACAAAAAAGATAAGAGCTGTGCCAAAGTCGCTCATAAGGGCAAGACAGCCTACACAATAGGCAGAGAAAAGCGCGGTGAAAATCAGATTGCGCTTGGCGAAGAGGCGGTCCAGCGTGGCGGCGCCTGCCAGAATAAAAGCGATTTTTACAAGTTCGGAGGGCTGGAAGGAGATGGGGCCGATGGAGACCCAGTTCTTAGCGCCAAAAAGCCGCTGACCGAAAAGAACATTAAAAGCAAGAAGCGCGCTGGCGGCAATGGTCACGGGCCAGCGCAGCTTTACCGCGGCGGTGATGTTGCGAAGGCCAAAGGAAATACAAAGGAAAAGGAAGAGACCGATGATCACCGCAAGGAGCTGCTTGTACAAAGTGGAAGGAGCATAGGCGGCGGTGACGGAAAAGCAGATGGTAGTAAGATAGAATGCCAGTGTTTCCACCTCGAAAGCGGTGCGGGAAAAGGAACGGTAAACAGCGTACAACCCCCACATAAGTCCGCAAAGAGTGGCGACGGATAGAACAAGCGGGATCAGTGTTGCCGCGCCTGCGTTGTCAAAAAAGAATTCGATGATGATAAAAAACTGGAAAGCGGAAAGATAACGCAGCGTGCGTCCCTGCAGGATATGCCTGCCGGGACGGGTGCGCTTTTGCGCTTGTGCCTGTTCTTCATCGAGAGAGGCGGGGAAAAAGTGCAGGTCGATACCCGCAAGAGAGATGACATCACCCGGCTGCAGCTGCGCGGGAGCATAGATCATTTCGCCATTGACGCGGACATTGCTGCGCTGCTGCAGAGGATGAATATGCCAAAGAGCCTTGTCATTTCGGATCAACGCGGCGTGGTCGCGGGAAACGGTGGAAAAATTCAGCCGCACATCGGCGTGGCGGGCGCGGCCGATAAGATTTTCCCAATGGTTGAGCTCGAAGCGGGCGCCGTTGGCAAGGCTGAGAAAACCCCATACTTCGTGTTCCGTTTTTGTGCCGAAAAGAGATCGGCAGCAGCGAATCAGAATACACAGCGCCAGCAAAATCAGCAGCAGACGCACTGCCCAGGCAAGAAAGGGAAGGATCGCTTCCAAAACACTGCCGGAGGCGGCGATATTGATTTGTGAAAGCGCTTCCTGTAATTTTAAAAGCGCGGATCGGATCGATTCCATGAAGTTCTCCTTTGAGAGACAGGGTGCCTATAGTTTTTTTTATTATAGCAGAGATACAGGCGGAAATCAACGCAGGGGCCGGGCGGGGGCTTGTCGGGAAAAGGAGAAAAGTATATACTATACTTGTGAGAATATGATTTTTTCAAAAGGAGAAATGAGTATGATCGTTTGTGTAGAAGATGACAGCGCCATCCGTGATCTGATGGTCTATACTCTGAAAGCCTCCGGCTTTGAGGCGGTGGGCTGTAAAGACGGCGCTGCTTTTTTTGATGTGATGCAAAACGGTGCGCCGCAGTTGGTGCTGCTGGACATTATGCTTCCGGGAGAAGATGGAATCAGTATTCTGAAAAAGCTTCGTGCCGACAAGCAGACAGCAGAGATCCCCGTGATACTTGCCTCAGCCAAGGGAACGGAATACGATAAGATCCTGGGCCTTGATCTGGGGGCGGATGACTATCTTGCAAAACCTTTTGGCATGATGGAAATGGTATCCCGTGTGAAGGCGGTTTTGCGGCGTGCCGCGCCCAAGAGCAAGCCTGATGTTCTTGTTATGGGGGGCCTCACGATGCATATCGGTGAACACACGGTTTGTGTAAACAACGAAAGAGTGCAGCTGACGCTGAAAGAATTTGAGTTGCTGCAATTGTTTATGACCAACGCCGGTACAGCTTTCAGCCGCGATCAATTGCTTTCAAAGATTTGGGGTCAGGATTTTATGGGCGAGAGCCGCACGGTGGATGTACATATCGGGACCCTGCGCACAAAGCTTGGCACTTGCGGCAGTTATATCCGGACTGTGCGCGGCGTGGGCTATCGCATGGAGGAAAAAGCATGACCAAACGAATCTTTCGCTCGGTTGCGCTGGTGGCGCTGAGTATGGTAATGGTTTCTGTTGCGCTGGTAATGGTGGCAGTTTATCGTTATGCGTACAACATACAGCTTCAGCAGCTCCGTATACAAACGGAGTTTGTGGCACAGGCTGTAATGCATGAAGGTACAGCTTATTTTGAAGACCTTGAAGTGGAAGGATGCCGGGTTACCTGGATCGATCTTGATGGCACGGTACTTTATGACAGCAAAACAGATGCCGTGGTTATGGAAAACCATATGGAGCGTGAGGAGTTCCGCGAGGCTGTTGATACCGGGCGGGGAGAAAGTGCCCGCTATTCCTCAACGATCCTTGAACGCTCGTTGTATTGCGCTTTGCGGCTGGAGGACGGCACCGTGGTGCGTCTTGCCATGGCACAGGAAACGGTTTTGAAAGTGATGCTTAAGCTGATGCCCTCGGTGAGTTTGATTCTGCTGGGCGCGATTTTGCTTTCTTTCCTTTTGGCGGGCTATTTATCTAAAAAAATCATCAGCCCGCTGAATGATTTGGATCTGGATAATCCCCTTGCCAACAAAGATTATGAAGAAGTGAGACCCCTCCTGCAGCGAATTGGAACACAGCAGCGTCAACTGCGCGATCAAAGGGATGAGCTCCGCTGCCGTCAGGATGAATTTGCCGCGGTGACGGATAATATGACGGAAGGCCTTGTGCTTTTGGATACCAAGGGCACGATTCTTAGCTTGAATAACAGCGCTGCGGCTATCTTTTCTGTGGAACGGCACTGTGAGGGCGGATCTGTTTTTGACCTTCAGAAAATCCCTGACATCTCTGCTCTTGTGGAAAATGTGCTGGCAGGGCGACAGATGGAAGTAGTGGCGACAGTGGGAGAGAAAAACTATCAGCTTTCCGCAAACCCCGTTGTTTCCAACGGAGCTGTTACAGGCGCGGTGCTGTTGATTTTCGACATCACAGAAAAAGAAATGGCAGAGAGTATTCGGCGGGAATTCACGGCAAATGTCTCTCATGAATTGAAAACGCCTCTTCATTCCATTTCCGGGTATGCTGAGCTTTTGAAAAACGGTATTGTGCAGGAAAAAGATGTGGTTCCCTTTGCGCAAAAGATCTATGCGGAGGCGCAGCGTATGACGCGCCTTGTGGAGGATATTATCCACCTTTCCCGCCTGGATGAGGGCAGTGGTCTTACGGATATGGAGGAACTGGATCTTTACTCTGCTGCTGCCGGCGTTTTGCAGCGACTGGAGAGCGTAGCGCAGCAGCGTGGCGTACAGCTTTCGCTGGCGGGAGAAAAGGCATATTTTCGTGGAATCTCCCGCCTTTTGGATAGTATCATTTATAATCTTTGCGACAATGCCATAAAATATAATAAGGAAAACGGTTCGGTTGCCGTCAGTGTAAAAAATGAAGTATCGGCTGTGGTTTTAACTGTGGCGGATACGGGTATCGGCATTCCGTCGGAGCATCAAAGCCGGATCTTTGAACGGTTTTACCGCGTGGATAAAAGCCGCTCCAAGGAAATGGGCGGCACGGGCCTTGGCCTTTCCATCGTAAAGCGTGCTGCCAGGATCCATAACGCAAAAATCGATGTGGAGAGCATGGCGGGTGTCGGCACGACGGTCAGTGTAAGATTTCCTAAGTAATTTGAGGTAAATTTTACAAAACCTTGATATTAGTTTTCGCTTTTCTCTGCTAAAGTAAGACCGTAATCCTGATGATATTTGAAAGGCGAGAAATCCTATGAGCAGTGAATACATTTTTAATATTCTCACTATGATCGGCGGTTTGTGCCTGTTCCTTTTCGGCATGAATATTATGGGACAGGCATTGGAGCGCAGAGCCGGCAGCCAGTTGAGCAATATTCTCGGCAGGCTGACTAACGGCAAGATGGCGGGTTTTTTGACCGGCCTTGGTGTTACGGCTGTGATCCAGAGTTCCTCTGCCACCACGGTCATGGTAGTGGGCTTTGTTAACTCCGGTATCATGACTCTTAAGCAGGCGATCAATGTGATCATGGGCGCCAATGTAGGTACTACGGTCACGTCGTGGATCCTGAGCCTTGGCGGTATTGAAGGAGATAACATCATTGTCCGCTTGCTCAAGCCTTCGTCTTTCACGCCCGTGCTGGCGGTGATCGGTATCATTTTCTATATGTTCCTTAAGAGCGACAAGAAAAAGGATACCGGTATGATCCTCCTTGGTTTTGCCACCTTGATGTACGGCATGGAAACCATGTCGGATGCGGTTTCCTTCCTGGAGGATATTCCTGAATTCGGCGAGATTCTGCTCCTTTTCACCAACCCTGTTCTTGGCGTCCTTGCCGGCGCGATTCTGACGGCTATTATTCAGTCCAGCTCGGCATCCGTAGGTATTTTGCAGGCGCTTTCTGCTACGGGTAAGGTAAGCGTCGGCGCTGCGATCCCCATTATCATGGGTCAGAACATCGGTACTTGCATCACGGCGCTTCTTTCTTCTGTGGGTACTACGAAAAATGCCAAGCGCACGGCTATAGTGCATCTTCTTTTCAATGTGATCGGTACTACGGTTTGGCTTGTGGTGTTTGCGGTTGTAAAGACGGTTTTGGCGCCTGCTGTTTTGTTGGCTGAAGCGGATCATTTCAGTATTGCGGTTTGCCATTCTGCCTTTAATATCCTTTGCACGATCCTGCTTTTGCCTATGGGCGGCCTTTTGGAAAAATTGGTCAATAGATTGGTGCCCGATGCTGCAGAGCCGGAAAAGATGGTTGAGTTGGATGAACGCCTGCTGGCTACGCCCTCTATCGCGCTGGAGCAGTGCCGTGCTCTTTCTGTTACCATGGCATCTACCTCCTTTGGGGCACTGGAAGATAGCCTCAAGCTCTTTAAAGAATATTC
>JAFQLA010000164.1 GCA_017396725.1 Oscillospiraceae bacterium | reverse complement strand
GGGCGTACCGCCGCGGTGCTGTTCTGCACGGTGAAAACACGGATACCGTCTTCCACGGGAGCAAACCAGATGCATCCCCCTGCCGCGCCCACAAGGCCGTCATTCCAGAAGAGATCCGCCCGCTCCCTATCATAGCAGGTAACCATAATGTTTTCCCACAGCTCATCGGTAAAGATATCATCGTAAAATCCCAAAAACTGAGACGCGTTTTCTACTCCGATCTCCGCCCCGTTCACCGTGACTATCGCGGGATAGAGGATCTTTTCCGCTACGGCTGCGCGGTCGTCCGCTTCTATCTCACCCACAAACTCCGCGTAGAAGCGCTGGGCATCATCCAGCGCAAGGCCCGTTGCGTTGTAGAAATCCTCCGCGGAAGGCTGATCCGGCGTCTCATCGGTCCCCAGACCAAAATCAGGTCTCGGCAGCGAAGGATCCGCCGGCAGCGCCGGCGTCAGCGCGCTGAAGCGGAAAGAACCCGCGAAGCGCTCCAGATCCTCCGCCGTAATAGGACCGCTGGAGAAAACAGCGTCCGCCTCCGTTTCGCTGCCTGCCAGCACATTCACCGTCACAAGAGAATCCCCCAGATCCGCGAGGATCAGCGCCTTATAAGGTGAAAGCGCAAGGGTCAGCGTGATACCGTCCTGTGTGGTATAGGTCCACTGGGTATAGTCAGCGGCATTACCGATATGCAGTGTGGCGCCGGTAAAGCTCCCGCGCACGCAGCGATCGAACTGGTAATCCAAAAGGCCGTAATAAGCAAGGTCGGTCTCCCCGTCAAAATGGAAGGTGCCGTCTTCATACATATAGGCTGTGTAACTGCGGTTTTCGCCCAAGAAGTTGCCGCCAACCTGCGCGATAGGCGTTTCCTTGGTATAAAGATCCGTCAGCATGGATGTATGGAGCTTGAGACCGTATTTCTCCACGATCTCATCCAGCTTATCTGCCATTTCCTGAGAATAAACAGTATAGAAGTTATAAGATGTGCCGGGGCGATAAATGTCATTTCCCATTTCCTCAAGGATCTTGCCGTCGGTATCGTAAGAGGCAAGGAACGCCTGCCACTCCTGAGACGCCAGATACTCCGGCGTTTCCAAAAATCCCTCCAGAGAAATAACATCGCTTGCCGTATCTCCGTTTCTCCCCAAAAGGAGCTCTCCAAGGCCGAACCAGTTTCCCGCAACCGCAGTAGCGGAAAGGGCAAGGAGCGCGGTGATCACCGCCGCAAGGATCAGCACCCGGCGAAGCTTTACTGTCTTTTTACCGCGGCCAATACCTCTCTCCCCTGCCTCCAGAATATATTGATCGTCCGTGTTGCCGATGTGATGTATCAATTGTTTACTTGTCATACTTCGATTCCCTCACTTTCCAAAGAGATCCGCAGCTTTTTTCTCATCTGAAAGAGCATGGATTTTACTTTTCCGGCACTAAAGCCCGTCTTGCGGGCAATTTCTTCGATGGATTCAAAATACCAGTAGCGGCTGAGAAAAACCTTGCGCTTTTCTTTGTCAAGGCCTGCGAGAAAGCGGTTGATGGCCTCTTCCACCCGCTTGCTTTCCATCTCATCTTCCACACCTTCCCTGCCGGAGACGCACTCCTCCAGCTCCTCAAAGGCTGTGGTCGCGCCTTGGTCGCGCTTGGCAGCATGGAGATAGGCGTATTTATCCAGTGCCAGATTGCGGGTGATCCTGCCGATGAAGGCGGCAAAGCGCTGCGGACGCGCCGTGGGAATAGAATTCCAAAGGGTAAGATAAGTATCACTGACGCATTCTTCCCTGTCCTCAGGCTGCGTGAGGATGTTTCCCGCAATGCGGAAACAAAGCTTCCCGTATTTTGCAGCAGTCTCGCTGACCGCCTCTTCCTTTCTCGCCCAAAAGAGCTCTATGATCTTGCTGTCTTCCATATGGGTTCCTCCGTTGATTTCGCTGCGATAAAAGCGCTTTCACCCTAATAGACGGCTTTTGCTCCAAAAGGTTTTATAAACCTCCTAAAACTTTCAAACCCCGCTCGCGTAAAAACGAGCGGGGCTTCTTTTCTCGGGATAATCGCCGTATATATGATTATTCTCCGGCAAGGATCTCAAATTTTACCGCGCCGTAAGTTTCAGAAACCTCCGCTACCATCTCCTCAAGGCTCACCTTCATATCGGAGGTCTCCGCAGAGATGGTCACCGCGGCACAGCCGTTGACGGGAATACTCTGGTTGATGGTAAGAATATTCGCGCCGGATGCGGCAAAAATAGAAAGGACGTTGGAAAGCACGCCGGGGTTATTCTTCAGCATGGCATAAAAGGTGAGGATCCGGCCCGTTTTCATATCGTTAAAGGGCTGCACCGCATCTTTATATTTGTAGAAAGCACTGCGGCTGATCCCCGCAAGGCGGGTCGCCTCACCCACAGTATCCGCTTCCCCTGTCTGCAGCATGCGTTTTGCCTCTGCCACCTTTAAAAAAACTTCCGGCAAAGCCTCTGCCGCCACAATATAATACTTGATCTGTGTATCCACGGAGTCCACCTCTCAAAGTCATTTGTCTTTACATGAGGAATAATATCACTTTCCTCCCAACTTTTCAACCGCTTTTTCATTTGTGCAAAAAGGTGCTTATGAATAACCGAAAAAAAGAATCTTTCCTTCTCCATCTTCTCTTCCTCGGCGCCTGCGGCTTTCTTATCTGGTGTTTCTGGAAATACGCACTGCGCTGGGTACTCCCCTTTATCCTTGCGTATGCCGCCGCCATGGTGCTGGATAAACCCATCACATGGTGCCAGAAGCGGCTAAAGTTTCAGCGGGGCTTCAGCGCCGCTGTTTTCACCGTCTTTTCCGTGGCGCTTTTGGGCACGGCGCTTTTCTTCTTCCTCTCCACCCTTCTCACCGAAGCCTATCAGCTTTTGCTGCAGCTGCCCCAATGGCTCAGCGCATTGGAAGTGCATACCGCCCCCATGATAAATACCTTCCGCAAATTTTGCGCTGCCTGCCCGAAAGAGCTGCGGGAGCTCCTTCTCTCCGCTCTGGATTCTTTCTCACAGGAAGCCGGCGCTCTTTTGGGGCAGCTATCCGAGTCCCTTCTCACCCGCTGTGCTGCTATCCTTCAAAAACTCCCCAACTTCCTTCTCTTTTTCATCACAACTGTTCTTGCCATCTTTTATACCGCAGGGCGGCTTCCCGCTATCCGCGCCTTTCTGCGCCGTCAGCTCCCCGTAAAATGGCAAGTCCTTGCACGGGAGGTAAAGCCCCAGCTTTTTTCCACCGTTCTCAAATGGATCAAAGCGGAGCTGACTCTCATTGGTATTACCTTCACGCTGTTACTGGGCGGATTTTTACTTTTGCGGCTGCGGTATGCTTTTTTGCTGGCCTTTGTCATCGCCCTCATCGACGCGCTGCCCATTCTCGGCGTAGGCACAGTGCTTCTCCCGTGGGCCTTTTTCTCTTTTGCCGCGGACAACATCCTTTTGGCTCTGGCTCTCACGGCTTTATACCTCACCGTGCAGCTGACCCACTCCCTGCTGGAACCGCGGCTCATCGCCGCACAGGGCGGGCTGCCCTCCATAGCAGCGCTATTTGCCATGTATGTGGGG
>JAFQLA010000163.1 GCA_017396725.1 Oscillospiraceae bacterium | reverse complement strand
GATGCACTCGTACGTCCGGGCAAGGGTATGGTCGGAGAGCTGGGAGGTGAGAGAGAGATGGGCGGCATCATTCTTGGCGGCGATAATGAGCCCGCTGGTATCCTTATCGATGCGGTGGACGATGCCGGGGCGCTTTTCCCCGCCGATGCCGGAAAGGGAATCGCCGCAGTGGTGCAAAAGGGCGTTGACGAGAGTCCCGTCGGCGTGTCCCGGGGCGGGATGCACCACAAGACCCACGGGTTTATTCACAACGATCACATCGTCATCCTCATAGGCAACGTCCAGCGGGATATCCTGCGCCGTGATCTCCGTTTCCTCTGCTTCCGGCAGGGTCACTTCCACGGTTTCCGTGCCGAGGATACGGTAATTCTTGGCTTCCGCCTTGCCGTTTACCAGCACCAGCCCCTCTTCCGTGAGCCGCGCCGCGGCGGAGCGGGTGAGGGAACTTTCGGCGGAGGCCAGGTAGGCATCCAGCCGCGCGCCTTTGTGTTCACTTGTGGGGGTAAGAGTGAGGATCATGCTTTTTTATCCTTCTTCGCGTCAAATTTCTCATAGAACCAGAGGTAATAGATGGCGCCGCCAATAGCGCCTGCCACCACGCAGATATCCGCCACGTTGAAAACGGGGTAATTCATGAAGGTGAGGTTGAAGGTATCCACCACGTAGCCGTTTACCACGCGGTCGATGAGGTTGCCGATGCCGCCGGCGAGGATGATGGCAAGGCTCAGCTTGCCCAGACCGTGGCGCACGATCTTTTTGATCCAAAGGTAAGCGAGGATGCCCATCAGCACCACGGTGACGCCGATGAGGAGCCACCGCATGCCCGAAAAGCTGCTCCATGCCGCACCGAAATTGTGCACGCGGGTCAGCTCTACGATGCCGGGAATGCCGGGCAGAGCCGGGTCAGCCGTCCACACGGCGGTACCCACGGGAGCGGCAAAGGTGGTCACCGTCCAGTTTTTCACCAGTTGATCCACCGCGATCAGCGCGGCCATAAGGACAAGATAGAGCATACAAATCTCCTTGAAAGCTTCATTACCTTTCATTTTACCATGCTTTTGCCCCTGTGACACCTCTTTTTCAAAACTTTCCTCAAGAATTTTCCCCGCCAAGCGACAAAAAGCGACGCGTTTTCCGCCCGCCGCCCTCTACAATAGCCTTGAAAGGGGGCGATGGCATGGCTTGGAAGAAAAAGGGGCAGCAGGTGCGCTTCATTTCCGTTGACGAGATCCGCCCCAATCCCGCCCAGCCCCGGCGGCAGTTTGATGAAAGCGCGCTGCGGGAGCTTTCCCAAAGCATCGCCCGCTACGGTGTGCTCCAGCCCATCTCCGTGCGGCGGGGGCAGGATGGCTATGAGATCGTGGCGGGGGAGCGGCGGCTGCGGGCGGCCCGCATGGCGGGATTACGGGAAGTGCCCTGCCTTGAAACCAAGGCGGACGCGGAGGATTCCGCCATCCTCGCCCTGATCGAAAACATCCAGCGGCAGGATCTCACCTTTCTGGAAGAGGCGGAGGCCATCGACGCCCTCATCCGCCGCCACGGACTCTCGCAGGAGGAGGCGGCGCGGCGGCTGGGGAAAAGTCAGGGCGCGGTGGGGAACAAACTGCGGCTTTTGCGGCTCTCGCCTTACTGCCGTGAGATTTTGATCCAAGGGGGGCTCACCGAGCGCCACGGCCGCTGCGCGCTGCGGCTGGAGGGGGAGCAGGACCGCGTGGAAGCGCTGACCCTTATGGCCCGAAACGGCTGGACGGTGCGGCGCAGTGAAGAGTACATAGAGCGCCGCCTCGCCGCGCAGAAAGCCGCCAAACCCAAGGGGCGCAAGGCTTACATCCTCAAGGATGTGCGGCTTTTCCTCAATAGCCTTGACCGCTCGGTGCGCCTGATGCGCCAGAGCGGGGTGGCGGCGGAGGTCAGCAAAGAGGAGCGGGAGGAGGAGATCCTTCTCACCATCCGCATCGGGCGGAAAAAGCAGGGGGGAAGTGTTATCAAATTGTAATTGCATTCGTCCGCAGGTATGATATACTACGCTTGCGGGATAGGATTTTCCGCGAGTTTTTTTGCAGGAGGCAACGCTCTTTGGAACACGGAAAGCGGGAGGCTAAGACCCCTGATAACAATACCAATATGAAAAAAAGCAAGGCAGGCATCATTGCCCTTTGCGTTATCCTCGGCGTGGTGATCCTTGGCTACGGGGGCCTCAGCGCCCTTGCCATCACCTCCGATACCGTCTATCCCAATGTGGATGTGGCGGGCATCAGCGTAGGCGGCATGACGCAGGCGGAGGCCGAAGCGGTGCTTACCGAGCAGCTCTCCGGCGTTTACGAGACCACCGGCGTGGATGTGAAGCTGGATGGAGAGATCGCCGCCACGGTGACCCTCAGCGAGCTGGGAGTCGATGCCGATGCCGTCTCTGCCGCAAAGGAAGCTTTCGCATACGGCCGCGGCGGCTCCATGCTGCTCTACGGCTGGGATTATGCCAAGTGCCTTATTTCCGGCGCGTCCCTCATGCCTAAGACGGAGGCGGAGGAAGCAGCTGTGGCCCGCGCGGTAAACGCTGTTTGTGACGAGCTGGATATCGTTCTGCCCACGGAATATTTCCGCGTGACGGAAGAAGACCCTGACCACATCTATTTCATCAAGCCCTGCGACGGCCGCACCGTGGACCGTGAGGCGATGAAATCCGCCGTGGCGGAGACGCTGCAAAGCGGCATCCTTGCCCCCGTGGAATGCGTGTATACCACCGTTCCCGCGGCAAAGCTTGATTTGAACGCCATCCACACCCAGCTTTCCGCGCAGGTGGCAAACGCCTCCTACGATAAGGAGACCGGCGAGATCGTGCCCCATGTGGTGGGCGTGGATTTTGCCGTTGCCGATGTGGAGGCCGCCTTTGAAGCGGCGGAAGGCGGCGCGGAAGTGGCCGTTCCCGCCACCGTCAACTATCCCGAAGTCACCACCGAGGATATGGAAGCCAATCTCTTCCGTGATACCCTCGGTTCCTGCACCACCCGCGTGACGGGTACTGCCAACCGCAGAAGCAATGTTCGCCTTGCGGCTGATACCATCAACGGACTCATTCTGCTGCCCGGCGAAGTCTTTTCCTACAACGGATCCGTAGGCCAGCGCACCGCGGCCAATGGTTATCTCCCCG
>JAFQLA010000162.1 GCA_017396725.1 Oscillospiraceae bacterium | reverse complement strand
CAGGGAGCGGGCTGTATTTGCCCGCTCTTGTGGTATAATAAACTTGATTCTATGTTCATTGGAGGACACTATGCGGTTCGGTTTTGTAAAATGCGCGGCGTTCACGCCCGAAATCCGGGTGGCGGATTGCGGATACAATGCAGGGCGGATCTATCAACTGATGCAGGAGGCATCCCAGGAGGGGATCGAGCTTCTGGTACTGCCGGAGCTGTGCATCACGGGGTATACGTGCGGAGATCTGTTTTTCCAACAAACGCTGCTTACCGCCGCGGAGGATGTATTGCTGCGCCTTGTGGAACAGAGCCGCGGCCTTGCCCTCATTACGGTGGTAGGGTTGCCCCTTGCCGTGGAGGGCAAGCTTTATAACTGCGCCGCAGTGATTTACGAGGGGAAGCTCTTGGGCATCATCCCCAAGAGCCACATCCCGAATTATGCGGAGTTTTACGAGGCGCGGCATTTTGCCGCAGCACCAGAAAAGAACAGCACCGTCCGCCTTGCAGGGAAGGATGTGCCCTTTGGTGCCAAACTCCTTTTTTGCTGTGAGGAAGAACCTGCCTTCAAGCTCGCGGTGGAGATCTGCGAGGATCTTTGGGTGGGCAACTCCCCGTCGCTTGCCCACGTGGGAGCAGGCGCCACGGTGATCGCCAACCTCTCCGCCAGCGATGAGGTGGTGGCCAAGGATGATTTCCGCCGCATTCTGCTGCGGGGCCAGTCCGCAAAGCTGATTGCAGGCTATATTTATGTCGATGCGGGTGTGGGAGAATCCAGTACAGATCTTGTATTCTCGGGCCACAACATCATTGCTCAGAACGGGCATCTTCTTGCGGAAAGCCAACCTTTTGGCCCCGGCCAAGCCACTGCGGATATCGATGTTACCGCCATCGCCTATGATAGGATGCGCGTATCCACCGTTATGGCGGAATCTGCGGAAGGCTATGAAAAGATCCTTTTCTCCCTGCCACAGCGGGAAGCGAAACTGATAAATACTCCAACAAAACATCCCTTTATTCCCGAGGACAGCGGAAGGCGGGAAGCCCGCGCCGAGCGGATCCTCATGATCCAGGCATCCGGGCTTATCAAGAGGATGGAGCACACCCATGCGGCTTGCCCAATCCTTGGCATTTCCGGCGGCCTTGATTCCACGCTGGCGTTGCTGGTGGCGGCACGCGCCATGGATGCCATGCAGCGGGACAGGCAGGATATCATCGCGATCACCATGCCTTGCTTTGGTACCACCAAACGCACCCGCAGCAATGCGGAAAAACTCTGCAGCGCTCTTGGCGTTACACTGCGCACAGTGGATATTTCATCGGCGGTGCGGCAGCACTTCAAGGATCTCGGGCATGATGAAGGAGATCATTCCGTACTGTTTGAAAACGCCCAAGCGCGTGAGCGTACCCAGGTGCTCATGGATGCGGCGCACCAGCATGGCGGACTCGTGGTAGGCACCGGCGATCTCTCTGAGCTGGCGCTGGGATGGGCTACCTACAATGGTGACCACATGAGTATGTACGGCGTGAACGCTTCCGTGCCCAAAACGCTTATCCGACATATCGTAAAGCACGTGGCGGACAGCACGGAAAATGCCGCTCTCCGCGAGGTGCTGCTGGATATCCTTTCCACTCCGGTGAGTCCGGAGCTGCTGCCCGCAGAAAACGGGGATATCTCCCAAAAGACTGAGGAGCTGGTAGGGCCCTATGAGCTCCATGATTTCTTCCTCTACTATGTGCTCAGATGGGGCTTTGCGCCCGAAAAAATCCTGTTTTTGGCGGAGGCGGCTTTTGTGCCTGAGTATTCCCCGGCAGAACTGAAAAAATGGCTCAGGAACTTTTACTCCCGCTTTTTTAGTCAGCAGTTCAAGCGTTCCTGCCTGCCGGACGGCCCCAAAGTGGGATCTGTGACCCTCTCGCCCCGGGGTGACTGGCGTATGCCCAGCGATGCGGTGGCGCGGCTGTGGCTCTCCGCTGTGCAGGAAGACTGAGAGACTTGCGCTACTGCCTTTAATCGATAATTTGAAACCATAACAGCAACCGGAAAGCGTTACGCCTTCCGGTTGCTGTTAATTTGCAATGCTATTTATTTTCGTCTTCTCTGTGTTCCAGCGCGGCGCCGATGAATCCTTTGAACAGCGGATGCGGCCGGTTGGGACTGCTCTTGAACTCGGGGTGATACTGGACGCCTACATGGAAAGGCCTTGCGGTCAGCTCGATCGTTTCCACCAACCTGCCATCGGGGGAAGTGCCGCCGAGCGTCAGGCCGTGACTTTCAAGCAGATCCCGGTAGTCGTTATTAAATTCATAGCGGTGCCTGTGCCTCTCACTGATAGCAGTGCTTTGATAGCAGCGCTCCATCGTGGTGCCAGGCTTGATGGTGCAT
>JAFQLA010000161.1 GCA_017396725.1 Oscillospiraceae bacterium | reverse complement strand
TGCATGCCGCAAGCTGCGCCGCGGCATCCTCACCCTCGGCATAAAGGCCCACATCGCAGCCGCTGCAAACCAGCTGACGCACAGCGTCGGCTGCATCAGGGTCGAAAAGCAGTTCCTCCGTAAGGAAGAAAAGCAGGTTGCCGCCGTAAGCATCGGCTATGCTCACCAGCGCCGAGACGCTTTGGGCATCCGTCACCGTAAGAGAAAGATAGAGCCGATGGCTGCCGGTATCCGTACCCGTTTCTCCCCCAAGATTCTCACCCGCCTGAGAGTCACCGCCGCCGCGAATATAGTCCCTGTAGCGGCTGTCCATCAGCGTCTGTGCCGCCTCGGAAAAGACGCTGTCTGTCAAAACGGCGGCGTCGCTGCAAAGGCGCACCAGATAGCCGTTATTCACTTTGATATTGGAGTAGCTCAGCCCCAGCACCTTGGCAACGGTGCTGGCAGGCACGAAGGGTCGACCGTTACGGCGGACGCAGGTCTGCCCGTAATACTTGCCGTCCTGATCCATCGCGGTATTGGCGGCAAGATCAAAAATAATGGTAGCGGAGTTGGTGTAAAGCACCACCGTCTGCTTGGCGGTATTGTAAACATAGCTCACACCCATACCCGTGGACGCAACAGAGGACGCAGGGAGGTAGAGATAGCTGCCGTACCAGAAGGGCATGGTCTCATCGGAAAGTTCCAGGAGACTGTCGTTCATGGCGGTGTAGTAAACCGTTGCCGCCTGCGCCGTGGCGCCCATCTGCGGAGAGGCGAGGGTCAGCACCATCAAAACCGCGCACACAAGGGCCTTGATCTTTCTTTTCATATTCTCCCGCCTCCTTTCCATATGAATACATTATATAATATATCACATTGCCGCACATTTGTAAACGAGGGCAAAAAGTCTCGTCCGTTTGGACGAGACTTTTCATTCAGATCACATACAACAGCACGCACAAAAACTGCAGCACGCTCCCCAGCACCACAAACACATGGAACACGGAATGCATGTAGCGATGGCGGCTGCCAAGACCATACAGCACAGCGCCCACGGTGTAGGCGATGCCGCCCCACAAAAGGAGCTGCACCCCCACGGGATGCAGCGCGGAGGTCACCGTTTTCCATGCGGCCACCACACACCAGCCCATGCCAATGTAGCAGATCATGGAGAAGACGGCGTATTTTTTAAGGTCAATGGCGGTAAAGGTAATGGCCACCGCCGCTACCCCCCACACAATGCCGAAAAGCGTCCATGCCCAGCCGGGAGAAACGGGACGCACGGTGGAAAAGAGGATGGGCGTATAGGTCCCCGCGATAAGCACATAGATCACGCAGTGATCCAGCACCTGCATCACCTTTTTGCCCATGCCCGGGCACAGCGCGTGGTACACGCCGGAAACGGTATAGAGCATCACAAGGCTCACCCCGTAAACGGCGCTGCCTACCACGCCCCACACATCACCCCAAAGGGCGGTTTTGATCAGCATGATAACAAGGGCCAAAACAGAAAACGCCGCGCCGGAAATATGGCTGGAGGCATTGAATATCTCCTCACCCTTGGTGTAGTCGGGAAGCAAGCGGTCTTTGAGTTTGGTTCGGGTCATATCGGTATCCTCCACGGAAATTTTACGGTTTTATTCTATGCCCCGCTCCACTCAACAACAACCTACTCCGCCCTTTTCTCCCTCTACCCTCTCTCCACACCAAAAAACAAGGGAGTAGAGCGCTTCTCTACCCCCTTATTTTTCACTTTTTCTTCTGCAGCTCCCGCATCACGCCGGGAATATCAATCTTTTGAGGGCACTGTTTCGCGCATGCGCCGCACTGCAAGCAATACTCTGCGCCTTTCGTGTTGGAAAGTCCCTCAACTCTCCACGGATCCCCTACGGTTTTCTCTTCATTATACCCGCGGATCAAAAGCGGAATGTCCAGTCCTGCCGGGCACGGATCGCAGCAGTATCGGCAGGCCGAACAAGGAACACCCAGCTTTTCCACGAAAATGCGGCGCGCCCTTTCCAATGCATCCCTCTCAGCTTCATTCAGCGGGTCATATTTCTCAAAGGTAGCGAGGTTATCTTTCACCTGCTGCAATTCCGTCATGCCGCTAAGCACTGTCTGCACATTGGGGAGCCCCATCAAAAAGCGCATCCCCCAGGAAGAAACCGAACGGTGCGGCGCGGCAGTCTTCAAAATGCCGCTGCTTTCCTCATCCAGCGCAGATAACCGTCCCCCCTTGAGCGGTTCCATGACCCAGACCGGAATGCCGCGTTCCGTCAATATCTCATACTGTTCCTTTGCCCGCAGCGCAAACCAATCCACATAGTTAAGCTGGATCAGCGCCATATCAAAGCAGTCACCGCAGGAATCAAGAAATTTCTTCAGGACTTCGGGAGCGCTGTGGGAAGAGAAACCCAGATATTTGATGCGCCCCTCTTCTTTCTTCCGCATAAGAAAGCCCAGCAGTTTTTCCTTTAACTGCAGGTAGGTTTCCAGATTCTCTTCTTGAATACTGTGAAGAAGATAGAAATCAAAGTGATCCGTCTGCAGACTCTTCAATTGGGTCTCAAAGACTTCTTCTATGGGTTTTCTATAACCGGGGCTGTATTTTGTAGCAAGATAGTAGCTCTCTCTCGGATAGCGTGCCAGTATTTCTCCCGCAGCTCTTTCCGAATTGCCGCCGAGATAATTGTGTGCCGTATCAAAGTAGTTCACACCGTTTTTTATCGCGCAGTCAATAATTTCAGCCGCTTTTTCTTTATCAACAATATCGGAAGAATCGGGAATCGTAGGCAGACGCAAAAGGCCAAAACCCAGCGCAGATATTTTCTCCCCCTTAAAATTCTTGTAGTACACACCATCATCTCTTTTGCATTTATGGTTTAATACTATCATGCTTTATGCTCACATTCAATTTATAACTGGAAATCCGCAGACGTGTGTGCTACAATAATCCCACTATAAGGAAAGAGAGATGCGGTCATGGGACTTTTTGATTCGCGCAACCGCCCCGATTTCAACGAAGGTCTTGCCCAATGGCGCGCCACGCCGGATTCCATCCTTCTGGATGTCCGCGGGCGGGATGAATACGCGGAATACGGGCACATCGAAGGCAGCCTCAATCTGCCCATTCAGGACCTGCCCCGGGTAGTTCATGTCATCCCCGACAAAAATGCCCGCATCTTCGTTCACTGTCTCAGCGGCGCCAGAAGCCGCACCGCCTCCAAAGCCCTCATCCGCTGGGGATACACCAACATCACCGATATCGGCGGTATTCTGGATTATCGCGGTGAACTGAAAACAGAAAAGTAAATCCCCTCTTCCAAATTTTAAAAAATATGGTAAAATAAAAATACCGTACAAATAATAATTCTCTTCAGGAGGACATCAACATGGCAAACAAGTACGCTGGCACCAAGACCGAAAAGAACCTGTGGGAAGCTTTTGCAGGTGAATCTCAGGCCCGCAACAAGTACACTTATTTCGCATCCGTCGCCAAGAAGCAGGGCTTCGAACAGATCGCCGCTCTCTTCCTTGCCACCGCCGAAAACGAAAAGGAACATGCCAAGCTTTGGTTCAAGGAACTGGGCGCTCTGGGTGACACCGCTGAAAACCTGGCCGAAGCCGCTGCCGGTGAAAACTACGAATGGACCGATATGTATGACCGCATGGCTAAGGAAGCCGAAGAAGAAGGCTTCACCGAACTGGCTTTCAAGTTCCGCGGCGCTGCTGCCATCGAAAAGAGCCACGAAGAACGCTATCGCGCTCTGCTCAAGAACGTGGAAACCGCCAAGGTCTTTGAAAAGAGCGAAGTTCAGGTTTGGGAATGCCGCAACTGCGGCCACATGGTCGTTGGCACCGCTGCTCCCCAGCTTTGCCCCGTGTGCGCTCATCCTCAGGCATATTTCGAAATCCGCAAGGAAAACTATTAATCCTCCGCTGCCAAAAAGAGGC
>JAFQLA010000160.1 GCA_017396725.1 Oscillospiraceae bacterium | reverse complement strand
GTTTGCAAAGGGGGCAGACAAAGTCGGCGGGCAGCTCTTCCGCCTCGTGGACATAGCCGCAGATCTTGCAGACGAACTTCTTCTTGCCGCCTTCTTCCTTAAAGACCTCCGCGCCCTGCTTGCAAAGGGGGCAGACGAAGTCGGCGGGCAGCTCGTCCGCCTCATGGACATAGCCGCAGACGGAGCAGACGAATCTCTTCTTGCCGCCTTCTTCCGTCACGGTGCAGGGGCAGCCTTCCTTCAAAAGTTCTTCGGCAAGGACCGCAAGCTGGGCTTCGCTCTCGGCATTGAGGGCGGAGCGCAGGGTGACGGTGGGCTCCACATAGTTGAGCGCCTTGCACTCATCCAGAAGCTGCTTCATGGCGCGCTTGGCGGCGGGGGCCCAGCTGCCGTTTTCCACAAAGGCCACGGTGCGGCGGGTATAGCCGCGGCGCACCAGATGGTCGATAAATTCGCTCATGGCAGGGAACGCATCCCCATTATACGTGGTGGTGGCCAGCACCAGCTTGGAATAGCGGAACGCATCCGCCACGGCGGCGAAGACATCGCAGCGGGCCAGATCGTAAGTCACCACGGGCAGGCAGCAGTCGCTCTTAAGCTTTTCGGCAAGGGCCAGAGCGGCCTTTTTGGTGTTGCCGTAAATCGAGGTGTAGGCGATGACGATGCCCTCTTCTTCCGCATCGTAGGAAGACCAGGTGTTATAGAGCTTGAGATAAGGCGCAAGATCGCCCGCAAGCACAGGGCCGTGAAGGGGACAGATGGTCCCGATATCCAGATCTGCCGTCTTTTTGAGGACGGTCTGCACGGGGCCGCCGTACTTACCCACGATGCCGATATAATAGCGGCGGGCTTCGGCCACCCAATCTTCCTCGGTATCCAGCGTGCCGAACTTGCCGAAAGCATCGGCGGAGAAGAGGATCTTATCCTCTGCCATATAGGTCATCACCACTTCGGGCCAATGCACCATGGCGGCGGGAATAAAGCTGAGGGTACGGCCGCCAAGGGACAGCGTATCCCCCTCGCCGACCGTCACGGCGCGGTGGGCAAAATTGGTGCCGAAGAAGTTCTTCATCATGGTAAAGGCCCGTGCCGACGCCACGATCTTTGCCTCGGGATAGGTCACGGCAAAGCGAAGGATGCTGCCGGAATGGTCAGGCTCCATGTGCTGCACAATGAGATAATCGGGCTTCTTTCCCTCCAGCGCCCGGGCGATGTTGCCCAGCCACTCGTCGGCAAAGCGGATCTCCACAGCGTCCACCACGGCGATCTTTTCATCCACGATGGCATAGGAATTATAAGCCATGCCATTGGGCACGGGATACTGGCTTTCAAAAAGGTCGATCTCACGGTCATTGACGCCGACCCAAATCACATTGTGAGCGATCATGAGGATATTGCCTCCTGTTTTATAATAAATCCGCATGAATTATACCATGCCGCCAAAAAATTGTCACGCAAAAGATATTGGCATACAGAGCAAAGGCCGCAACTGCGCTTTATTCTTTCAGGCTTTCGCTCACCACCCGCATACCCTCTTTGACGCGGGTGACGCAGGTTTTCACATTCTCCACGCCGTCCACCTGCATGGCGCAGTCGGTGCAGTGGCCGATGGAGCAGAAAACGCCACGGGGCTCGTGGAGCTTATGGGAATGGCGGAAGACGCGGATGCCCGCGGCTATCAGCGCGGCGGCCACAGTCTCCCCTTCATAGGCCTGCACTTCGCGGCCGTTGAAGGTGAAGGTGAGGATCTTCCGCTCCTCCATATCCCCCAATACGGGATGATGCAGCACACGGTTTTCCATTTCTCACACCTCCCCATCCCAGTTGGCAAGCTCTTTGAGGCTCACCTGCCCGGCGGGGGCGCGGGGGGTGATGCTCTCCTCGGCGATGACCTCGCTTTGAACATATTGGCGGATCATCTGCATCATAAGGCGCTGGCAGGTGCGGCCCTGACAGGAGCCCATGCCCGCGCGGGTATATTTGCGCACATCGGCAGGGGTCACAAGGCCTGCCTCCAGCGCTTTTTTCACATCGCCGTAGGTCACTTCCTCACAGCGGCAGATCAAAGTGGAATCATCCATAGTTTATACCTCTTTCGAAAATCGCATGGGATCGAAGGCGCCAAGATCGTAGGGCACGGTGCCGCCGCCAAGGAGTCGGCTCGTCAGCTTCGCGATGGCAGGCGCCATAATGAGGACGCTGCCAAACCCCGAGGAAATAAAGAGATTGCCGTAGGGTGCGGCAAAACCGAAAAAGGGTGCGCCATCCGGCACGAAGGGCACCGGCGCCATCCAGCTGCGCAGCACCCGGGCAGAGGCGAAAGCGGGAAAATATTTCAGCGCGTTTTGCGCCATATCCCGCATATATTCCGTGGGCACGCGGGAGACAAACTCCGCCGAGGCGTGGCTTCGCTGGCAGACCAGAAGATTGCCGTTGGCGTCCGGCACTACCACGAATTCGTTGGCGTGCTCTCGCTCCAGCCGCTCCCAGCCCACTTGGGCGATGCGCTTTGCGGCGCGCTGCTCCATGGCGACGCGGGGGGAGGTAAAGGGATAAACCGCGTGGCGCAGCTCCACCGCTCCCCGCTCGCAGATCATGGCGGCGCCGGTGATGTGGTATTCAGGGATAAAGAGGCGCAGCTTTGCGAGAAGCTCCCGCGTCCACGCCCCTGCTGCTACCACAAACTGCCCGCCTGCGATGTCCCCCTGAGGCGTTTTCACGGCAAGAAGCCTATCGCCTTGGGTGATGAACTCCTCCGCGGCGCAATGGGGGTACCAGTCAAGGCCCAGCGCGCGGGCGGCGTGGAAATAGCCCGCCACCGTGCCTATGGGGTCGATGCGCCACTGGCGCAGGGACATGCCGCCAAGGACGGTTTTCAGGTTCAGCCCCGGCTCCCGCCGCGCCACCTCCTCACGGGCGAGGATGGCGGAATCCAGACCGCGGCTGCGGTAAAAGGCGCTGGCCGCGGCGGCGGGGGCAAATTCCGATTCCTTTTCCAAAAGGGAGATGTGACCCAGCTCACCAAACCCCGTTTGGCAGCCCAGCTCCTCATCCAGCCTTTCATAAAGCGCCACGGCATCCATGCAGATGGAAAAGGCGGCGCAATCGCAGCTGCCCTCCAAAAGCAGCATGCTGGCATTGGCGGACGAAGCCCCTGCGGAAAGGCCCTTGGCGTCCAGCAGCGCTGTGCGGCGGCCGCTTTTCACCGCCTCATACGCGGTAGCAACACCAATAAGCCCCGAGCCGATGACAACGACATCGTAGCTTTTCATTCCGCGGCCACCTCCCTGCGGTCGATAGCGCGGACGGCGGAAGCAAATTCTTTGGGCACGGCGAGCTTTAAAAGGAGGGTGTTGTCACTGTCCTTCAGGCGAAGGCAGGCGGTGACTTCTCCCTGGCAGACAAAGCTTCCGTTTCTATTTAGAGCCTTCACCCGCTGCCCCTTTGCGGGGGCGGGGAAATATTCATAGGGCATGGCGATCTCGGCGTGAGTGGCGCTATAGCGCATATTCACAAGGAAGCAGGCCTGCCCCGGGCAGGTGACCACGCAGCGGCCGCAGCCGGTGCATTTTTCGATATCTATAGCGGGCGTCCCCGTGATCTCGTCTCCCACGCTGATAGCCCCCACAGGGCAGCACTTGGCGCAGGGATCGCAGGGGATGCCGTGGAAACATTCGATCACGGCCTTGGCGCCGCAGTTTTCATAGGGCGCAAGGTCATAGACCTTCTCCTTCTTTTCGCCGTGGCTTCGCAGGGCTTCAAGCCGGCGGGCAAGGGCATCGAGATCGGCCCGGAAGGTCTCCTCGCTGCCAAGGCCCAGATAGGCGAGGATATGGCAGGCAGCCGCCGCGCCCTCTTCCATGGCGATGGAGGCTTCCTCCACCCCCGCCACATCACCCGCCACGAAAATGCCGGGCATGGTGGTCATAAGGTGGGCGTCATACTGCGGGATAGTCTCATTTTTATTGGGATTTTTCCGCATTTTGCAGCCGCTCCCCGCCGCCAGCTTCACAAGGGGGGACAGCCCCACCGCAAGGCAGACGGTATCCACCTCGAAGCGCTTTTCCGTGCCGGGGATGGGGGTGAAGGTCTCATCCACCTGCGCCACCGTCACGGCGCTGACGCTCTCCTCCCCTTCGGCGCGAAGGACGGTGTGGCTCGTATAAACAGGCACGCCTGCGCGGCGGATCTTATCGGCGTGGACTTCGTAGCCGCCGATTTGGGGGGCGGCTTCCACCACCGCCGCCACTTCGATACCCGCCTGCATCAGCTGATAGGAGACGATGAGGCCCACATTGCCGGCCCCCACCATCAAAACCCGCTCGCCGCAGCGCACCCGATGCTGATTCACCATGGTCTGGGCCGCCCCCGCGGTGATCACGCCGGGCTTGGTCCAGCCTGGGAAGGCCACCGCGTTCTCACTGGCGCCCAGCGCCAGCAGCACGGCTTTGGCCCAAAGGCAGCGGGTCTTCTCCCCGTCGGCAGCAAAGACGGCATAGCCGCCGTCCTTTTCCTCGATACTGTAGACAGGCGCGGAAAACAAAAAATCGCAGCCTGCGTCCTTGGCAGACCCGTAAAGGCGGTCTGCCAGACGAATGCCGCGCACACCGGCGCACACCTCCGCAGAGCCGAAAAACTTGTGGATCTGCTTGACCAGCTGCCCGCCGGGGGCGTCATTAGCCTCCGCCACGGCAACGCGCGCGCCATGATTTGCCAGTCCGGAAGCGGCGGCAAGCCCTGCCGGCCCCGCGCCCACCACGATAACATCGTACTTTTTCATGCTTGGCACTCTCTTTTCTCAGTACTGATCGTTATGGGCACGGCCGCAGACAAAACGATCGAAAGTTCCGCGGCGCTTCTTCATTTTTATCATATCGGTTTTACCCCCTTTTTTCCATCCGCAAATGGTCTAAATCTCCAAGGGGGTTTTCTGTGATTCTGCACAAAGGAAAAGCGCCCGACTTATCCGTCAGGCGCAGGGCTTTTTATTCTTCTCCCAACAGCTCGCGGGCCATGAGGTCCACCATAAGCCCCGTGTTGAGGGTCATGGCCTCTTCGGGATAGTAGTCGGGCACATCGCCGCGGTAGAAAACTTCTCGGAAGGCCGCCACCGCCTCGGCGCGGCTGCCGCCGCGGCGCAAAACGCCGCAGATCAGCTCCGCCGTTTCTTCTGTGCATTTGCGGCAGCGGGCAAGATAGCGGGCAGTGGCCTCCTCGCTCAAAAGTCCGCGGTGGGGCACCACGATGCGGCGGATAGGCAGCGTTTCCACCCGGGCGATGGAATCAAGGCTCATCGCATACCCCACAAGGCAGGCGGGGAACAGCTCTTCCCCCTCGCCGAAAACCCCCAGCGTCTCGCAGCCAAGGAGCAGCCCGTCTGCAGCAAGGTAAAAGGCCCCTGAGCAGCGGGTGTGACCCGGCAGGGCCAGATAGCGGAAAACCGCGTCTCCCGCCGCGAATTCCTCCCCATCTTTGAGGATCACATCGCTGCGGAGCAGTTCCATGCGGTCATCGTATCGGGCAGCGCCGAATTTCGCGGCGATCTTCCCGTCCAGCTCCCGCATATGCGCGCGGGCGGAGGGATTTTCAAAGACCTGCGCCGTCCGCTCCCCCGTCACGATCTTCGCCTTGGGCCAGCGGGCCTTCACATGGGCAGCGCTCAGGGCGTGGTCATAGTGGGAGTGGGTGAGGAAAATATAGTCAAGGCCGCGGCCGGCCAAGGCTCGCGCCACATTGTCCGCCAGCGCCTCGCCGGAAAAGGCAAAGCCGGTATCGTACAAAATGGAGGTGACGCCGTCATCCAATAAAAAGCCGCTGTCGCCGCGGTTGGCGCGCACATCCGTCACTTGATATCGCATAGTGTTCTCTCTTTTTAAAAAGGTATCAGTTCCGCGCCATAGAGACGATGGCAACGAGCATCACCGCGATGAGCACGATGTTGAGCACCAGCGCGGGGATAGAAATGGCCAGCGCCGTGCCCACAATGGCCCCCAGCGAGCCGAAGGTCAGCGCGGAAAGCACCGCCTTTTTCTGGTAAAGGCCGCTTTTGATCACGCTGACGCCGCCGCTGATGGGGGTCAGCGCGCCGATGATGAGGATCATGGAAAGCGTGGCAAGGGGCGAAAAGCCAAGGATCAGGAAAAGGGCCGTCCAGGTGGGCTTCATGGGGATGCCGAAGCGGTTCACAATGCCTGTGAGAAGGCAGAGCACGGCGGCGATCACCAGTTTTATGCCGCGCAGGCCCACGGCCTCACCCGTCACTCCTGCGGAAAGAATGATCTTGATGATCACGAAAACAAGGGAAACCACCAGCGCGATGCACATAATTTTGCGGATCAGCCTGCCGTCCATCCCCGCAACAATACGCGAGCCGATGACGGCGCCGATGATCACCGCCGCGCTGCAGGCGAGAAGTGTCACTATGTCCACGGGGTTTTCCGTCCGCAGCATGGAAAAGGCGAAAATGCTGCCCGGCACCACGCCGCAGCAGATCAGGGTCCCGGGAAGCTCCTCGTCACGGGTCAGGCGGAAGTGCCGCGCCACCAAAGTGTTGAGAAGATAGTCGGAAACGCCGATGCTGGCGATGATGAAAACGATGAATTCCAGCGGCATGAGCAGCTTGAAGCTGCCGGGGCAGGCCAGCATGCCCTTTTTATCTTTGAGGCAGGAGCGCACCAGCACCGCGGCATACACAAGGCCGATGGCAAGGATCACGCCGCCAAGGATCTTTTGAAACATAAGGAAGGCTCCCTTTGTGAAGGAAATAAAGAGCGCAGCTTACGCACTCTATACCGTTTCATTGTACCTATAAACACACAAAAAAACAAGAAAAACCAAGGCTATAATAAAAAGCAGGGAGCCGCATAGCTCTCTGCCTTCTATATTGCAAAGATATTACTTCTTTTTGTTATTCTGTTTGTCCAATTCTTCTTCAATCGCTGCCATCAAACTGCTGGGCTTGATATTCAGTGCATCGGCAATTTTAAAGAAAGTTTCCAGCGTTGGTTTTCTCTCTCCCCTCTCAATTGCGCTCAAATGCGTCCTGCCGATCCCGGCAAAGCCGCTGACTAACTCCTGCGATTGCTTCTTTTGCTCTCTGATTCTTTGAATCACCATGCCTACAGTTACGGGATCGAGCATGCTAACACCCCCATTACAAAAATAGTGTAATGGGAACTTTAGAAAATTATGAATACATATGTTGTCATTTGAACACAAATGTGTTATATTAATTTCGCATTCCACATATCCGCAAAATATCATACAAGAAAGGAGAGATTATATGAAAAAAGGTTGGATAATCGGTCTTTGCATTGTGGCTCTGATGCTGATGATCAATGCTTGCGACACGAGAACGGAATCTGAAAAGTATTACGATACTTATAATAACGCAGTTAACGCATATGCAGATTTCCACGGATAGACCAATTATTTCATAAAAAGAAACTCATCCTGATCAAAAGGGTTAAGATCAAGATGAGTTTCTTTATTGATACATAAACCGGTAAAGAAAAATCCCGAATCTTTCGATTCGGGATTGGAGCTGCTGGGCGGATTCGAACCGCCGACCTCATC